>JACMPK010000148.1 GCA_014377535.1 Gemmatimonadaceae bacterium | reverse complement strand
GAGGGCGCGAGGAGGCTTCACGCTGCTCGAGGTGATGATCGCGCTGCTGATCGGCGGCGTCGTGGTGCTGCTCGGCTACAGCACGCTTGGCGCCGGCCTCGATGTGGAAGCGCGTGTCACGGCAGCGCGTGAGCTCGACGCCTCGACGATCGCGTTCCGCGCCACGCTCACCGATGCGCTGCGACATGCGGTCACGGGGGATGGCCTGCAGACCGGGACTGACGCCACCGGTGTCACCACGCGGATGTCATTCGTGTCGCGCGGTGTGATGCAGCCACTTGGCGGCAGCGAAGCGTGGATGATGGAGCTTGCGTCCGATTCCACCGGTGTGACGCTCGACGCGCGGCCGGCAGGCATGACGCGCGCGGCGCTGCACCTCAGCGCACACGGACCGCGCACGTTTGCGGTGCGCTTTCTGCCGTTGGACGATACGGCCTGGCGCGGCGCGTGGAACGATCCCACGCGCCTGCCGTCCGCCATCGAAATCCGGTTTCTCGACGCCGCCGGTCGCGACGTCGGCGCTGCGCTGGTTGCGCGCACTTCACCGGTGGGCGGGTCATGACGCGCATCGAGGTGCTCGTGCCGGCACGCACCGACTCGCGAGCGCGCCTGCGATCATCACGGCGTGGTGTGGCGCTGATGCTGGTGCTCTGGATCGTCGTAATACTCGGCGGGATCGCGGCGGCGGTCACGGCGGGCACGCGCACGACCGGCGACATCACGGCCAACGCCCGCGCGCGCGCGATGGCGCGATACGCCGCGGAGAGGGGGATCGTGGCTGCCGTTGCCGCGGCACAACGCCACATGGATGCTGCCGGTGATGATGTCGCAAAGCGCCGGCAGCTGCTGAACGATCCCGTACGACTGCTGCGCGATGTGGCGGGCTTCGATCTTGGCGCGGCGAGTGTCCGCGTCGTGATGGTCGATGTGAGCGCGCGCATCGACATCAACGCCGCCTCAGAGACGGTGCTCGCCGCGCTGTTCGCAAGGGCAGGGCATGGTGCCGCGGCGGCTGCGGCGGCACGCGCGATCCGTCGGCACATCGATTCAGTGCCGGGCCAGGCGCAGCTGCTGCAGTCGCTGGACGAGGCCAGTGCGATCGACGGGGTGGGTGTGCCGCTGATCCGCGCGGCGGCCGCGTGGCTCACCGTGGATGGTGACGGCCAGGTGAATCGTGCGACAGCTGATCCGGTCGTGACGTCGGTTGCGCGCGGCAGCCTGATCGACGAGCCGTCGCGGGTGCTGTTCATCGCGCGCGGCTGGCAGCGCGGGCACCCGCTCACGCACGAAGTGCAGGCGGTGTACGCGGTGCAGGGCAACCAGCTGGCGTTCGTACGCTGGCGCGAGCGTGACCTGTGAGTCGGGCGGTCGCGGGCGTCGAGATCGGCGCGAATGCGCTGCGCGTGGTGGTGCGGTCAGGGCGACGTGGCGCCCGCACGTTGACGGTCCCGTACACGCCTGACACCATCAACGAATCGGTCACGCGACTTGCGGCGACTGCCGGTGCCGTCCGCAACATCGGCGTCGCGATCGGCATGGCACACCTGTACGTGAAGCAGGTACAGCTACCGCCCGTTGCGCATGGTGCACGTCGGCAGATGCTGACCGTCGAGCCCGAGCGCTGGTTCACCATGGCACCCGAGACGCCCGCGGCCATTGCCCTGACTGCGAATGGCGAGCTGGCCTTTGCCGCCGACGGCGCCCTGGTGGATGCGTGGGTGACGGCACTGGGGGCATGGGCACCGGTAGTGCGCATCGATGCGGCACCGCTCGCATTGCTGCGTGCGGTGCAGGGCAGTAGCCGCCCGACGCTTACGACGTCGGTCGAGGCGGGGCCGCATGAATGGGGCATCGTCGAGATCGTGGATGGCAGTCTGAGGTCGGCTCGACGCTTGCGCCCAGTCGCGCCGCACGCGCCGACGGTGACGCAGTCGCTCGCGCCCGACGTCGATGCGGCATACAACGTTGCCCTCGGTGCATCGATCGCAGGCGATGGTGCGCTGGCGACCATGCTGCTCACGCCGACGCTCGAGCGACAGTTCGTCGGCGCAGCGCGACGTCGCACGGCGGGCTGGCTCGCGGCGGCCTCGCTTGCCGCTGGTGCGCTGGTGTGGGCGGCGGGGGCTTCTCGTGCCAGCACACTCGGTGCGCTCGACGCCGAGCTCGCGACGGTGCGTATCGGCGCAACCGAAGGCAGCGGATTGGCGTTGCGCGCGATGTCCATCGATCGCGAGATGGCCGCGATCAACACCACGCTGGCAGTGCGTGCAGACATTCAGGTTGCGCTGGCCGCGCTCGGTGCACGATTGCCGCGGTCGGCTGTCGCGCAGCGCGTCCGGATCGTCGGCACCGACTGGCAGGTCGAAGGCAATGCGGCCAACGCCTCGCAAGTACTCGCCGCGCTGGCGGCGGAGCCGCAGTTCGAGCGCGTTCGATTTCTTGCGCCCAGCAACAGGTTTCGTGACGGAACCGAGGACCGGGAGACTTTTGCCGTTGCCTTTGCCGTCCGCTGAAGGCATCACGGCCCGCGATCGCCGCACCCTGCTCCTGGGTGCGGTCGCCGTGGTGTGCGTGCTGCTGCTGTGGGTCGCGATTCCGTTCGTGCGATCGTGGAGTGAGCGCGAGGCGCTCATCGCCGCGCGGCGGGACGAGCTCGCGCGACTCGCCGGCGTGACGGCGGCGGCCCCGATGCTGCGCGAGGCGGTTGCCGCGCGGTCAGCACGCGCACAGGAATTCGCACAGCGACCCGTGGAGGCCGCAACGGCTGCACTCGCCGCCGGTGTGCTCCAGGGCATCGTGCAGCGCTACGCGGATGAGAGCCAGATGAATGTCAGCGAGTTGAATGTGTCCGGTGAACCCGACTCCGCATCCGTGGCGCTGGCCGCGCTGCCCGCCACACTGATCGCACTCGGCGATGTGTATGGCGTCGCGGACCTCATCGACCGTGTGCAGCATGGCACCACGCTGCTGGATATTCGTGAGCTCACCGTGCAGGTCAATCCGTCGCGTCGTGCCGATGGTGGTGGCGAGTTGCTGCAGGTCACGATGGTCATGCGCGCACCTTTCGTGACACCATGACGCGAGCCACCATCGGTCTGCGTGCGCTGCAGACGGTCACCGGCGCTGCACTGCTCGGTGCTGCGGCGCTGCTCGTGCTGCCATCGCACGCCGCGGTCGTGCCGCGCGCACCGACGCTGCCTCCGATGCAGGCGCAGGCGCCCACGCCGCAGTCGAACACCACTGCACTCACCGACAGTATCGTGAACGCCAACATCTTCTCGCTGGCACGCGAGGCGCCGGACGAGCGGACCTTCGTTGCCGCGGCTGCCGACCCGTTGCCCGAGACGGACGCCGCCGCGCCGTTCGAGACCGATGCCGCCACTGGCAACACGGTCATGCCGGCGCCCACGAATCGCGTGCCCGCGCTCTTCGGTGTCGTGGACGGTCCTGCCGGTCGCGCTGCCCTGCTGCGGCTCGACGCAGCCGCTGCCGGCGCGCGCCTCTTTCGCGCGGGCGAAGGCACCGCTGGCTACACGGTCCGCAGCATCGGCGCGGATCGCGTGGTGCTGCACAGTGCGTCCGGCTCCGTCACCGTCACGTTGTCCACACGAGATTCTGCCCCATGATGCGATCACCACTGAAGCGCGCGATGGTGGTGTTCGCGCTCTGTTGCAGCACACCGCTGCGCGCGCAGTCGGCAGCGGCCGGACCGGCAAGCTCGCTGCGCTTCTCGAATGCCCGGCTGGAGGACGTGATCGTGGCGATTGGCCAGATGCTTGGCCTCACCATCGTCACCACCGACACGCCGGACAAGCGCGTGACGCTCACCACGGCCACGCCGGTGCGATCGGCGGAACTCGGGAGCATTCTCGAATCGCTGCTCGAGTCACATGGGTTGGTGATGGTGCGCAACGGCACGGTGGCGCAGGTCGTGCCGGCGTCGCAGCTGCCGATGGGCAGCCAGCTCGACGTCGGACTGGAGATGCCTGATCCGATTCCGGTCGGCGTGATCTCGCGACTTGCGCCACTGCAACACATTCGCGCGGACGAAGCGGTGGCGGCGTTGCGCCCCATCGCCGGTCCCAACGCTCGCATCGAGGCCGCCGCGCGCTCCAACGCCGTGCTGATCACCGATCGCGGCACGAACGTCGCCCGCTACCTCGATCTGCTTCGTCGACTGGATGTGCCCGCGCAGGGCGAGAATGGCCTTCGCACCTACGTCATCAAGCTGCGCTATGCGTCGTCCGACGATCTCGCCGGTGTGCTGGGGCAGCTTTACGGTGCCACGGTCGCATCGGCACGCCGCTCGTCGCTCGACGATGCGGCACTCTCGCGCAACGTGAGTGCGTTTCGCGATCGCGAAGCCGACACCATGCGGCAGCGTCGCGACCTGCAGCCGCCAACCGCCGTGATCGCTGCCGCGCCGCTGCGTGACACCACGCGCAGCAGCGGTGGCATGAACGGGCAGACCACGGTCGTCTCCAGTCCGCCAAGCAACTCGCTGGTGATACGCACGGCACCATCCAACATTGCGCTGCTTCGCGAAACCATCGACTCGCTCGACCGTCGTCCGGTGCAGGTGCTGATGGAAGTGACGGTGGCGGAAATCGTGCTTGGTCGCGGAACGGAGTATGGCGTGAACTGGGCCGCTGCCACGGGCACCGCACGCAGCAATCGCGGCGCACAGTTCGGGCAGCCGCTGGTACCCGACTCGTTGAATCCGATCCAGGACTTCGTTGGTCGCGTGACACGACTGGGCTCGATTGACGTGCGTGCCGTGCTGCGAACGCTCGCGTCGTCGTCCACGGTGAACGTGCTCAGCACGCCCGAGATCCTCGCCGTGAACAACCGCGAGGCACGCATCCTCGTCGGCAGCAAGGTGCCGTTCATCGCCTCCACCCGACTGGGCAACGATGTCGCCATCGACCGTGCCGTGCAGTACCAGGACGTCGGAACGCAGCTCACGCTGATTCCCACCATCAACGATGACGGGTACGTGAGCGTCCAGCTGCTGCAGGAAGTCAGCAGCCTGTCGAACCAGACGGTGGCTGCCGCGCTCAACGCGCCGGTCATCACCACGCGCGAAGCGTCGACGCGCGCGATCGTGCGCGACGGCCAGACCGTGGTGATCGGTGGGCTGATCGGCACCTCGACCGAACGCCTCGACAGTGGCATTCCGCTGCTGAAGGACATCCCGCTGCTCGGCTTCCTGTTCAAGCGACAGACGACATCGAAGGCGCGCACTGAACTCGCCATCTTCATCACGCCGTACATCGTGCGCACCGATGCCGAGGCGGACGCGCTGTTCGAGCGCGCACGAGAGCGCACACGTGATCCCGAGCCCGGCGATGCACGAACGTTGCGACGACCGGTCACGCCGCCGGTGCAGAAGCCGTGACCGACCTGCAGGCCGCGACTGCCGCACCGCTCACCGACCTGCGCGATGCCGCCGCTGGCGCTCTCGCGCGCCAGCTGTCGCCGCGCTACCTGGAGGAGCACTGCCTGCTGCCACTCGGCTTCGACGCGGATGGCATGCTGCTGCTCGCCGTGTCCGCCGAGCCGGATCCCACGGTGCTCGACGAACTGCAGCGGTTCTATCAGCGGCCAGTGCGTGTGGTGCTGCACGCCGTTGGCGAGATCCGTGCGGCACTGCTGACGGCGGAGCGCGATGCCGCACCGGCAGACATCGATGCGATTGCGCAGGATGCAGGCGACGAGCAGCCGCTGGACGACCTGCGCGCGCTCGCCGAGCAGGAGCCGGTGATCCGTCTCGTGAATGTCACGCTGCTCGATGCGCTCCGTGCCGGCGCGAGCGACGTGCACGTCGAGCCGCTCGCGAACGAGCTGCGCGTGCGCTATCGCCTCGATGGCGTGCTGCGCGAAATGACCCGCATCGGACGGCAGTATCAGGCGGCGATGACGAGCCGCATCAAGATCATGGCTGGTCTGGACATCGCCGAGCGACGCGTACCGCAGGACGGCCGCATCCGGCTGCGACTGGCCGAGCGTGACGTCGATCTGCGTGTCTCCACGCTGCCCGGCCTGCATGGCGAGAGCATCGTGCTGCGCCTCCTGGATCAAGGCACCGCGACCCCTGCGCTGCGCGCACTCGGCATGCCCGATGGCGTGCGCGAGCAGTTCGAGAAGCTCGTGGGGCGCACCGGCGGGTTGCTGCTCGTCACCGGTCCCACGGGGTCAGGCAAGACGACGACCCTGTACGCTCCACTCGCGCGCCTGAACACGGCCGCCGTCAAGATCGTGACCGTCGAGGACCCGATCGAGTATCGGATCGACGGCGTGACGCAGGTGCCGGTGAACGTTCGCGCAGGCATGGGTTTCGCCGCGGCGCTACGCTCAATTTTGCGGCACGATCCAGACATCATCATGGTTGGCGAGCTGCGTGACGCGGAGACCGCGACCATCGCCATCCAGGCGTCGCTCACGGGGCACCTCGTGCTCAGCACCCTGCACACGACGGACGCCGTCGGCGCCGTGACGCGGCTCGTGGACATGGGCGTCGAGCCGTATCTCGTGGCCGCCACCATGCAGGGCGCACTGGCGCAGCGCCTGGTGCGCGTGCTCTGCGATGCGTGCGCCGCGCCGCGGGCCGCGACGGCGCAGGAGCGTGCGCGGTGGGGCACGGAGCCCGCGACGCCGCGCACTGCAACAGGGTGCGCCGCCTGCGCAAACAGCGGCTACCGCGGTCGCCGCGGCATATATGAACTCTTCACGCCTGACGAAGCCGCGCGCGCCGACATCGTGGCTGGCGTCTCGCCCGACATCTTGCGCACCGGTGCGCAGCGTCAGGGCTGCGTCGCATTGCGCGACGAAGGATGGCGGCTGGTGCGCGATGGTGTCACGACGCCCGAGGAACTCGTGCGCGCTTTAGGTGAGAGCGACCGGTGAGCCCGTCCGTGCGCGAGGTCGGCACATCGTTTCAGTACCGTGCTGCCACGCAGGCCGGTGCACTGGTCACTGGCGTGCTGCGCGCGGCATCGCGTGACGCGGCGCTGCGCGAGCTTCGGCGTCAGCAGCTCTGGCCGGTCACGGTCGAGGTGGTGGTGCCGCGTGCCCGTCCGAACATGCGCACGGTGTTCGGTGCGGCAGCGCGGCGGCGCGCCGTCACGCAGTGGACGCGAACTGTCGCAACTTTGCTCGACGCTGGTACGACGCTCGATCGCGCGCTTGGTGTGGCGCACGCGCAGTGCCTGGATGCCGACGTCGACACTGCGGCGCAGGCGGTGCGCGCGGCGGTGCAGGGCGGTGCATCGCTCGCCGACTCGATGCAGCGGCAGCCGGCACTGTTCGGCGCGTTGCATGTGGGCGTGGTGCGCGCCGGCGAAGCCTCGGGATCATTGCCGACAGCGCTCGAGACCCTTGCCGGCTACATGGAGGAGGATGCGGCGTTGCGTGCGCAGGTTGCATCCGCGCTGCTCTATCCCGCGCTCATGGCGACGGTCGCCTCGCTCGGCATCATGGTGCTGCTGCTCTTCGTGGTGCCGCGCTTCTCCACGCTGCTCTCCGATCTGGGCGGCACGTTGCCCATGTCCACGCGCGTGCTGGTGGCCGTGGGTGATCTGGTGACCCGCGGCTGGTGGGTGCTCGCGCTGGCTGCGGGCTGCGCGGTGGTCGCGACGCGCGCGCTGCTCGCGTCGCCGGTGAACCGCCATGCGTGGCATGCGCGGCGACTGACGTTTCCACTTACTGGCGTCGTCGAGCGGACACTGGCCACGGCGCGGATCACTCGCGCGCTTGGCCTGATGCTGCAGGGCGGCCTGGCGTTGCTGCCGGCGTTGCGCGTCGCGCGGAGCGGCGTCTCGAACGTGGCACTGGCCTCGGAACTGGAGCGGGCCACCGCCGACGTGGCGCGGGGCCGGAGTCTTGCGGCGTCGCTGTCGGGCGTACTCACGCCGATGGCCGTGCAGCTGATTGGCGTCGGCGAGGAGAGCGGGCGTCTCGACCGGCTCTGCCTCAAGGCGGCCACGCTGCACGACGAGGAGGTACGGCGCACGCTGCGCACCGTGGCCTCGCTGCTCGAACCGGGCTTGATACTGGTGTTTGGTGCCATTGTGGGTTTTGTTGCGCTAGCCATGCTGCAAGCCATCTATGCCGTCAACGCGGGAATCTGATGTCGCGCCCCATGCTGTGCGAATTGCAGGATGCGCCGTACTCCGCACGACCTGTCAGGACGCATCGCGGGTTCACGTTGCTCGAGATGCTGGTGGTGCTCGTGGTGCTGGGCCTTCTGGCCGGACTGATCGGACCGCAGCTGTTCGGTCGCGTGGGCGAGGCGCGTGTCACGACCGCACGAACGCAGATGGCGCTGATGGGCGTCGCGCTCGACGGCTATCGACTGGACACCGGCAATTACCCCGTGACCGCGCAGGGGCTCGACGCGCTGATGACCCGGCCCCTGCGGCAGCCCGCAGCCCTGAACTGGCGCGGTCCGTACCTGCGCAAGGCGATTCCGCTGGATCCGTGGGGCCGGTCCTACGCCTACCTTGCCCCAGTGCAGGGTGCCGAGGGCTACCAACTACGCTCGATGGGGCGCGACGGCAGGGCAGGCGGGACGGGCGAGGACGCCGACATCGGCACCAGTATCGCAACACCCGGAGCGCAGTGAACGTGACGCCGCACGAGCTCGGCAGGATCATTGCACCCGCACGAATGAGTGACCTCAGGCATGCTCGATCGTCGGGCACTGAGTGACAATCATCCGCTCACGTCAGCGTTCGCCCGCACTCGCCGGCTTGCGTGATGTGCACTACGACCGGAGGATGGGTGGACGTGACGCTTGAACATGACACGGCGGATTCGGGCAGCCTCAAGGCCGACTGCTCGCAACCTGCCCGTCCCGTGCCGTCGCGCCGGCGATTCTTTGCGACCGCGGTCGCCGCCGCCACCGTGCTCGGCACACGTGAGGCGAAGGCGCAGAGCATCCGTCGCGCGAAGCGCAAACTGCCTGAACCCGTGCGCGGTGTCTCGCTTGCACTGGCCAGCGCCGCGATGCCGCCGGACGCGCAACTGGCCGTCTGGCGCGATCCCGTTGGCCGCCTCGTGCGTCGCACCACGCTCGGCATCACGAAAGACGAACTGACGCGCGCGAAAGCGCTTGGCTTCAGCAAGTACCTCGAGGAGCAGCTGAAGCCGTCGGTGATCGATGATCGTGCGGTCGCCGCCTTCGTAGCGACGAACTACGCCACGCTCCGCATGTCCGCCGATCAGCTCTACGGCGAGGACCTGGGCAAGGTCATGACCGAAATCCAGGACGCGACGATCTATCGCGCCGCCTTCTCGAAGCGACAGCTGTACGAACGCATGGTCGAGTTCTGGAGCGATCACTTCAACATCGACCGGAACAACGTCGGATACCTCAAGACGACCGACGATCGTGACGTGATCCGCCGGCATGCGATGGGCCGGTTTCCCGAGCTGCTCAAGTCCAGTGCACACAGCGCGGCCATGATGGAGTACCTGGACCAGACCTCCAGCCGCCGCGGCAACATCAACGAGAACTATGCGCGCGAGATCATGGAGCTGCACTCCATCGGCGTGGACGGCGGCTACACACAGCAGGACGTGAACGAATTGGCACGCGTGCTGACGGGATGGACTGTCACCGGCATGGGCGTGTTCACGTACGACGCAGGCATCCACGATTTCGGCCCGAAGCGCGTGCTCGGCAAAACCATTCCGGCGACGGCTCCCGGCAAGGGCCTTGCGGGCAAGGCCGAGGCAGATGCCATGATCGAGATGCTCGCGCTGCACCCGAAAACCGCGCTGTACATTGCCACGAAGCTCACGAAGTTCCTGCTGCAGTACGATCCGACCGACGCGGTGGTGCAAACCGTGGTCGCGGAGTTCCTGCGCACGAAGGGCGACATTCCGTCGCTGATCCGCGTGATCCTGACCGAGCAGAACCTCATGCTCGCGCCGGCGAAGTACAAGCGCCCGTTCCACTTCGCGATTTCGGCCGTCCGTGCACTCGGGCCTGGCCTCACGAACGTGTCACTGGTGCGCACGCAGATCAATTACATGGGCCAGGTTCTCTTCGCCTGGGAAACCCCCGATGGCTATCCCGACAAGATGGAGTTCTGGTCGGGCCTCGTGCTGGCGCGCTGGAATGCCGCCTCGGCTCTCGCCAGTGCCACGGGCACCACGTTCAATTTTGATGTCACGCCGTTTGTCGGCACTTCGGCCGAGACAGGCGCTGACCTGATCATCGAGCGTGTCTTCGGCGGCGAAGTGCCCCTGTCGCTGCGTACCCGACTTGTCGATTTCCTCCGCTCGGGCCCAACCAACACCGCGCGTGTGCGCGAAGCCGTGAGCCTCGCGCTCTCCTCCTCGCAGTTCCAGTGGTACTGACGGGCGACCCTGCCCTCGATCTCAGAGGTTCCAGATGACCACGCACGTGCAGGACACCGGATGTGAGGAGTACAATTCCCTTTCGCGACGAGGATTTGTCGGCGCAGCGGCAACGTTCATGGCGGCGACATCGCTGCCTGCGTGGTTGCCGAAAGTCGTGCTTGCGCAGAGTGCGACGTCACGCGACATCATCGTGTCGGTTTTTCTGCGCGGTGGCGCGGACGGACTCTCGATGGTGTATCCGTTCACGGACACCAATTACTACGCCGGTCGTCCCAGCATCGCGATTCCTCGCCCCGACAGCAGCCTGGCGAATCGTGGCGTGGCGCTGAATGGTCAATTCGCGATCTCGGCCGCGATGAGTGCACTGGTGCCGGCGTTCCAGGCGGGCAACCTGCTGGTGGTGCACGGTGCAGGGCTGGTGTACAACACGCGCTCGCACTTCGATGCGCAGAAGTTCATCGAGGTCGGCAAGGCGCAGGATCCCAACCTCGTCACCGGATGGCTGGGCCGGCATCTCGCGACGTCCACGCCCATGCGATCAAATGCACCGCTGCGTGCGCCCGGTCTGTCGCAGGGGCTGCCGCGCACGTTGGTCGGTGCGCCGCTGACGCTGCCGATCCCGTCGCCCGCGAACGTCAGCCTCGGTGGCAGCACGACCACTCGCGCCGAACGTTCGGCGTGGCTGCGCTCGGATTACGTCGAGATGGAGTCGTCCATCGGTACGCCCGCACTCGACGCGCTGAACACCATCTCGCTGCTGAATGCGATCGATTTCAACGGCTATCGCCCTGCCGGCGGCGCCGTGTACCCGAACACGGGATTTGGTCGCGGCATGCGTTCAGCTGCGGCATTGATCAAGGCCGACATCGGCATCGAGGCGATCCAGCTCGACATCGGTGGGTGGGACACGCATTCCGCCCAGGCGCCGCTGGCCGGCAGCATGTCACGCACCATGGCCGATCTCGCGAACACGCTGGCCGCGTTCCATGCCGATGCCCTCACGGGCGGCGTGAAATACAACGTGACGGTCGTGGTGATTTCCGAGTTCGGGCGCAACGTGCGCGAGAATGGCAGTCAGGGCACCGACCATGGTCGCGGCTCGTGCATGTTCGTGATGGGCCCCGGCATCGCCGGCGGTCGCGTGCTCACGAACAACTGGGTGCCGCTCGCACGCGAGAACCTGGAATCGGGGCAGGATCTCAAGGTTACGATCGACCACCGCGATGTGCTCGCCGAGATCGTGTCGCGACGACTTGGCAACCAGAACCTGGGCGTGGTCTTCCCGTCGTACGTGCCCACGGTGCGAGGCGTGACGCTGTGATCACCTTGCGCTTGGTTCGCGCTGCGGTGTTTGCCCTGTCGCTGACGCTGACCGCATGCGGTGGCGGTGCCGGTGGCGATGATGTCACCGGTTCACTGCCGGTACCGGCGTCCGTCAGGATCACGTCCCCGGCCACCGAGTTGTACGTCGGCCAGTCGGTGCAACTCAATGCGCAGGCATTGGACGCCACGGGCGGCGATCTCGCGGCTGGCGATACGAAGTGGACGTCCAGCAACGCTGCCATTGCGCAGGTCAGCGAAACTGGTCTGCTGGCTGCGCTCACCACCGGCACCGCGACACTCACGGCGACCATCGCGAGGAAGAGCAGCACCCTGTCGGTGACGGTCGAGGAGCTGCCCCCGATCGACGTCACGGTGCAGGTCACCACGCAGTTCCTGCCCGCCACGATCACGGTGCGGCGTTACGGCGTGGTGCGCTTCGCCTTCGCGGGAACACAGCAGAACATCACGTTCAGCACTGCATTCGCCGGTGCGCCGACGAACATCCCCAACACGAGCACCGGGACGGTCGCCCGCCAGTTCGGCACGCTTGGCGAGTTCCGTTACGAGTCATCGCTCAACCCCGGTGTGGCGGGCGTGGTGCGCGTGCGCTGAGCCAGGTCGCGGTGCGCGCGCCGACTGCACGCGCGCGCAACACTGATTCCATGAGAAGGCTGCACCCTCTCGCGTGAACCACGAGCGTCTGATGACATGAAGCCGGCGCTCCGCATCGTGTGGTCTCGTCACTGACGGTGTTTCACGTCGGTTCTCCCGCCAGGTCAGGGATCTGCGGTCGTAACGCCATGCGCACATGCCGAAAAAGATGTCGACGCGTTACGGCAGCTTGGCGACCTGGCCGCGTATCTCGCCGTTCACGAACGTCGACGAGTGCACGTCGACATACAGCCGACCGGCGCGCAACAGCGTCTTCACCGAGTCCATCGCCAATCGCGGCGTGCCACGCACCCAGGTCGGGTCGACGTCGCCGATCGCGATCACACCCGAGAGCTCGACACTCGCCGGTTGTGCGGCAGTGCCATTCACCGGGAGCAGCCACACCAGCGTCGCGCCATTCACACCGGCGGCGGCCGTGTGGAGATGCGCCTGCGTGATACCGCTCATGTTGCTGACAGATAACGAAAACGCGAGCGTCGAATCGCTTGCTGCCTGGAAGCTGATGCTGCCTGTGCTGCCGGAGGCATTGGCCGGTACCACGCTCGCACCGATGAGCGTGGCTGAAAATCGCTCGCCCTGCGCACGCGTCGGAGCGGTGACTCCATCTGCTCCGCCACACCCCGCGAGCGCAAGCAGGGCAATGACTGGCAGTGTGACTCGCATCGGTGTCATCGGCTGGCTCCGTGCTCGATAGGTGCTAGGTACGCAGTGACGGGTGTTGCCCCGCGTGTGCAGGAGGAGCAGCGGACACATGGTAGCTCGTGGCAGAATTTCACTCCGGCAGTGAGACGATCAGCGGGCGAATGCGTCACGCGCTCGCCCGTTTCATCCCTGAATTCGCCATCTTGCGCGGGTCGCCGCGCCACCGCGGTGCTCCGTCTCTCCGATCCCGTCAGCGCATGTCGTCGCCCACCGAAGATGCTAACCCGATGCACGGTGTGACGCTCGAACGCATCCTCAATGAGCTCGTTGCGCATTACGGCTGGAACGCGATGGGGCAGAAGATCGACATCCGCTGCTTCAACAGCGATCCCAGCGTCGCCTCGAGCCTGAAGTTCCTGCGCCGCACCCCCTGGGCTCGTCAGAAGGTAGAGCGCATGTACGGCGACTTGTTGCGTGTGCGCGCCCGTCAGCCAAAGCCTGACGTGCCCGCGTGCACCACCGAGCCTTCGGGGCCAGCCGAGCCGGCGAAGTCAGCGACCGTCGCATCCGCGACAATGGCGGCAGCCCTGGCCATTCCGGCGGAATCGCGGGAACTCACGATCCTGGCCGCGGTCGCGTCGCCGATGGCTGCTGATCAGCCGATCGCTGCCAACCCGAGTGCGCCGGCAGCGGATGCCACCCGCGACTGACGGAGACAGACGAGCTCTGCCGCCTGTGCTTCGACTGTCGCTAGCTTGCACTTTCAATGCGCGCCGCACGTCGGCTGCGCCAGCTGCCGCGGACACCTCGGCCGCATCACCGTAGGCGGAGGGTACGCGCTTGGCCAAGAAGCCCAATTACGATTTCGAGAAGCGTCGCAAGGAACTGGAACGCAAGCAGAAGAAGGATGCCAAGCGCGACGAGCGCCTGACACGCAAGCGCAACGGCACGTCCGAGGATGGCGATGTCGCGGAAGGCGAGGGCGAAGACGGCGAGACAGCTCCCGACCCTGTCAGCAGCCAGAACGCCTGATCACTTCGCGCCTTGGGCTGCTTCATCTGCCCGGGTGCTCGCTGCACCGCCGCGCCCCGCTCGCGATGCCGCCGACTGACACGCACACCGACGAGACCGCACGATGAACGCTGCATTGCCGGGCGCGCGACGCCTGCGTCTCGTCACCGTGGCGCTGGCCGCCGTGGCACTGTCCGCCGTGGCACTGTCCGCCGACGCGGCAACGGCCGGTGCGCAGCGCAGCGCCAGTCGTACGGCGCCGATCTATTTCCCCGAACCGGGTACGGCGTGGCAGCATCGCAGTGCGCCGCAGGTTGGCATGGATTCCACCAGGGTTGCCGAGGCGGTGGCCTTCGCCATCGCCAGCGAGATCAGGAATCCGCGCAGCATGGAGGAGAATCATTACCGAACCTTCGGTCGTGAGCCGTACGGCGGCGGCGTGGGCCCGTTCAAGGATCGCGGCGAGCCGACGGGCGTGATCCTGCGGCACGGCTACATCGTGGCCGAGTGGGGCGATCCCGATCGTGTGGACATGACGCACAGCGTGACGAAGAGCTTCCTGTCGTCCGTCGTCGGGCTCGCGTACGATCGTCACTTGATCCGCAGCGTGCATGATTCGGTGTTCCGCGCTGTCGGTCCCGTGCCGTCATTGCCCGATGGTCCGGGCAGTGGGCGTGTCACCCTGCTCGACCTCTTCGCGACGCCGCACAATCGCCGGATCACGTGGGATCACATGCTGCGGCAGGTGAGCGACTGGGAAGGCACGCTTTGGGGCAAGCCCGAATGGGCTGATCGCCCCAGCAGTGACGCGGCGCAGTGGCGTACCCGTGCCCGCGTCGCACCGGGCACCGTGTACGAGTACAACGACGTGCGCGTGAATGCGCTGTCACTCGCGGCGCTGCAGGTGTGGCGGCGTCCGCTGCCGTCGGTGCTTCGCGAGTTCATCATGGAGCCCATCGGTGCCTCCACGTCATGGCAGTGGCTGGGCTACGAGACATCGTGGGTGATCATGGATGGCCAGGCCGTGCAGTCGGTCGCCGGCGGGGGGCACTGGGGCGGCGGCATGTTCATCAATGCGCGCGACATGGCGCGCTTCGGCTATCTCACGCTTCGCCGCGGCAAGTGGAAGGATCGCCAGATTCTCTCGGATGCATGGGTGACGATGGCGCTCACGCCCACGCCTGCGCAGCCGACGTATGGCTACATGAACTGGTTCCTCAACACCGATCGCAAGTACATGCCGTCTGCGCCGGCATCGCTGTTCGTGCACGTCGGCAACGGTACGAATGTCGTGATCGTGGATCCCGAGCACGACATCGTCGCGGTGGTGCGCTGGATCGAGAATGGCGCGGTGGACGGTTTCATTCAGCGACTGCTCGCGTCACTGCCCGCCTGACCTGAACATGTGAAGTGCGCGTGCGCGAAGGGTTTCACCCGGCGCGCGCGATCACAGCCGTCGAGGCATCAGGTAGTGCGCGTTGCGCGCTGACGACGGAAGTGACGCTGCGCCAGGTACAGCGCCGCCGCCTGCAGCAGCGCGCAGAAGTAGAACGGCGCGCCAATGCGCCAGTCGCCCTTGGGCAGGTGCGATACGATGCCCAGCAGCGGTGCGCCGAACATGGGCGCCAGCACGGCCATCATGCTGTTCAACGAGGCGACCGCGCCCAGAGTCCTGCCCTGCGTGCTCGCATCGGCTGCCCCGGAAATCAGGCTCTGGATCGAGGCGCCGACCGTGAATCCCAGCACGTTCATGAACACCACGGCGTACATCATCCACCCGTCGGTCGCGAGCCCGTAGAACAGGTTCGCGAGCGTCGCCGACACCAGGCCCCACACCACCAGATGCTGTGCGCTGAAGCGCTTTAACAGCGGGCCAAGCAGGAAGCCCTGCACGATCACCGACACCACGCCGACCGCTGCCAGCGACCAGCCGTTCTGCAGCGGTCCCCAGCCGAACTTGAATGTGGTGTACAGCACCCACGACGTGTACAGGATGTACTGCGCCAGCACGCTGAACGCGACCACGGCCACCAGCGGCCCGACTTCGCCCAGCTTCGTCAACGCGGCGAGTGACGCAAACGGACTCGTGGTATCCCATCTGAATGCGCGACGCTGGTCCAGCGGCAGCGATTCCGGCAGCACGAAGTAGCCGTACGCGAGGTTCAGCATGGACAGGCCGCCGGCCACGAAGAACGGCAGGCGCAGGCTCACGGCGCCAAGCAGCCCGCCGACCACCGGCCCCACGATGAAGCCGACGCCGAACATCGCGCCCAGCATGCCGAAACGCTTCGCCCGCAACTCGGGCGGTGTGATGTCGGCCACGTAGGCGTTGCACACGGCCGCATTCGCCTGCATCATGCCACCGATCAGGCGTGCGACGATCAGCATCCAGAGTGCCGTGGCCAGCGCGGTCGCGAAGAACGTCACCGCCAGGCCGCAGAAGCCCAGCAACAGCACTGGGCGCCGCCCATACCGGTCCGACAGCGCGCCGAGGATAGGCGCACCGAAGAAATTCGCGAAGCCGAATGCCGTGCTCACCGCGCCGTACCACCACGCCTGCTCGCTCTGCGACGTCGTGAAGCTGCCCACGATCGATGGCAGCACCGGCACGATCAGGCCGATTGCCGCCATGTCGATCAGTACCGTCAGCATGATGAACGGCATTGCGGCCTTCCGGTCATGACCGGCGGCCGTGCCGGATGTCGCGGTCACGTCCGCGACAGCGGCAGGGTCGGGCATGGCATCTGTCGAAGGGCGACTCTCAGGCATCTGCGCACGGTAGCGACCCCTGCCCGCTACGCGAAGTGCCCGCATCGCCGCCGCGACGCCGCCGATGCGCCTCGCCCATGGCGCGAGCGTGGCCGCGAACGCATTCTGCGTGCGCGCCGTAGTTCGGCGGGCCCATCCGCGCCTGCCCGCTTCCCCACACGACAACACCGATGCTTCGTCGATCGATCATCACCGCCATCGCGCTCGGCCTCACGGTACGTGGCGTCGCGGCACAGGAGACGCTCCTGCTCCGGCAGCCGAGTGTCAGCGAACGGCACATAGCGTTCGCATACGCCAACAACATCTGGATCGTCGACCGCAGCGGTGGTGCCGCACGCCGGCTCACGTCGTTTCAGGGCAACTCGGCGCAGCCGAAGCTCTCGCCTGACGGCAAGATCGTCGCATTCACCGGCACATATGCCGGCAATGCCGATGTCTACACCGTGCCGATCGAGGGAGGCGAGCCGGTACGCCTCACCTGGCATCCCGGCCCCGATGGCGTCACCGGCTGGACGCCCGATGGCAAGCGCGTCGTGTTCGCCAGCACACGACAGACCGGCGCACCGTCGCCAACGCTCCGCTTCTTCAGCGTCTCGACCGAGGGTGGACCCGAGGAGCCGATGCCTATGCCGCGCGCATTCCAGGGGCACATTAATGCCGCCGGTACGCACATCGCATATCGCATGGCCAGTTCGTGGGACGACGAGCGCCGCAACTATCGCGGAGGGCAGAACAAGCCGATCTGGGTGATGAACCTCACGACTTTCGCGGTCGACACGATTGCGAGGCCGCTGAACTCGAAGGAGCTCGACCCGGCATGGATTGGCGATGACGTGTATTTCATCTCCGATCGCGACGGCGTGCAGAACGTGTTCAAGTACGATGGTCGCACGAAGGCCGTCACGCAGATGACGAAGTTCACGGACTTCGACGTGAAGACGCTCGACGCCGGCGCCGGTGTCGTCGTGTTCGAGCAGGCGGGCCGCCTGCACATCCTCGATCCGAAGACCGCGCGCGCCACGCCCGTCTCCATCACCGTGCGCGGCGACTTCTCCTGGATGATGCCGCAATGGAAGGACGTGTCGACGCGCGTGACCGGTCTGTCGCTCTCGCCCACGGGCAAGCGCGCACTGGTCGAGGCGCGCGGCGAGATCTTTTCCAT
This sequence comes from Gemmatimonadaceae bacterium, assembly GCA_014377535.1. Lineage (GTDB taxonomy): Bacteria > Gemmatimonadota > Gemmatimonadetes > Gemmatimonadales > Gemmatimonadaceae > JACMLX01. Next base: position 2,732 of record JACMPK010000148.1, on the reverse strand, counting down.
TCCCGCCGAGAAGGGCGACGTGCGCAACCTCACGCACTCCAGCGGGAGTGCAGAGCGCAGCCCGACATGGTCGCCCGACGGCCGCTCGCTCAGCTGGTTCAGCGATGCGTCCGGCGAGTACACGCTGATGATCTCCACGCAGGATGGTCAGATCGCGCCGCGCAGCATCGCGCTGCCGGGCATGAGCTTTCCGTACACGCCCGCCTGGTCGCCGGATTCCAGAAAGATTCTGTTCACGGATGTGGGCCTGAAGCTGTGGGTCGTGGACGTGGTGGCCGGCACCGTGAAGAAGTACGACGGCGATCCGTACATGAATCCGCAGCGCAGCATGGATCCGGTGTGGAGCCCCGACTCGAAGTGGATCGCGTTCGCGAAGCGGCTGCCCAGCCTGTATCGCGTGATCGTGGTGCTGAATACCGAGACGGGCGAGCAGAAGCAGGTCACCGACGGCCTGGCCGATGCCACGTCGCCGGCATGGGACGCCAGCGGCAAGTTCCTCTGGTTTCTCGCCAGCACGGATTACGCACTTCGTTCGCAGTGGCTCGACATGACGTCGTACGAGCGGCCGCGCACGAAGGCGCTGTATGTGGCGGTGCTGAAGAACGGTGAACCCACGCCGTTCACGCCGGAGAGCGACGAGGAGCCGACGACATCGGCGCCAGTCACGCCCGCAGCAACTGCCGCAGCCGGCACGCAGACGCCCGCGATGGCGGCCGCGGCGGCCGCTGCGGCAGCACCCACTCCGCGTGTACCGACCGTCACGATCGATTTCGAGAATCTGTCGCGCCGCATCATCGCTGTACCGGCAGTCGCTGCCCGTGACTATGCGCTGCTGAAGAGCGGTGCGGCCGGCACGGTGTTCTTCTGGGAGAACGTCGGCGCCAGCGGCCCCGCCGAGCCCACGGCGCCCGGCGGGCCGTTGTATCGGTACACCGTGAAGGACCGCAAGACGGTCACCTTCGCCAACGGCGTGGCGGCGTACACGATCAGCGCCGATGGCAAGAAGCTGCTCTACCGCACCGGTGGCGCGCAGGCCGCGCTGTTCCTCGTGGATGCGGGTGCGGCCACTGCGCCGGCTGCGGGCACGGGTCGCATGGCCGCGACGCTGCGCATGTGGTGGGACCCGAAGCTCGAGTACGCGCAGATGTTCGAGGAGGCACGTCGCAAGGTGCGCGACTACTTCTACGTACCCAACCTGCACGGCACGGACTGGCCGAAAGTCGTGGCGCAATATCGTCAGTTCCTGCCGTTCGTCGCGCATCGCACGGATCTGAATTACCTGCTCGACTGGATGGGCAGCGAGCTCGCAATCGGTCACTCGTACGTCAATGGTGGCGACTTCCCCGATGTCCCGGTCAACACGGCCGGACTGCTCGGTGCCGACATGACGGTGAACAACGGGCGCTACCAATTCACGCGCATCTACGATGCGGAAAGCTGGAATCCCGACCTGCGCGCACCGCTCGCCGCACCGGGCATCGACGTGAAGGCCGGAGAGTATCTGCTGGCGGTGAACGGCCAGGAGGTGCGCGGCACGGACAACCTCTTCCGGTTCCTGGATGGGACCGCGAACCGTCAGGTCGTGATCACCGTGAACTCGCGGCCCACCATGGAGGGTGCGCGTCGCTACACCGTCGTACCGATCGCGAACGATCAGGGACTGCGCACGCGTGCCTGGGTCGAAGGCAACCGCCGCATCGTGGATTCGCTTTCGGGCGGCAAGCTGGCCTACGTGCACCTCCCGAACACGGGGCAGGGCGGCTACTCGCAGTTCAACCGCTACTATTTCGCGCAGCAGAACAAGCAGGGCGCCGTGGTGGACGAGCGGTACAACGGCGGCGGCTCGGCAGCCGACTACATCATCGAGCTGCTCGGCCGCGATTACGACGGCTACTTCAACAATCCGGCCGGTGATCGTACGCCATTCGCCAGCCCATCGGCCGGCATCTGGGGCCCGAAGGTCATGATCATCAACGAGATGGCCGGTTCGGGCGGTGACCTGATGCCGTACATGTTCCGCCGTCGCAAGATCGGGCCGCTCGTCGGCACCACGACGTGGGGCGGCCTGGTGGCCACCTCGGACCAGGCACCCTTCGTGGATGGCGGCGGGCTGGTTGCGCCGCGACTCGGCTTCTTCGATCGCGATGGCAAGTGGGCCGTCGAGAACGAAGGCGTGGCACCGGACATCGAGGTCGAGAATTTTCCGCGCGAAGTGATTGCGGGCCGTGATCCGCAGCTGGAACGCGCCGTGCAGGAAGCGCTCCGACTGCTGGCGGCAAACCCGCCGCGTGTGATGAAGGAGCCGACGGGCGCGACGTGGGGCAAGCGGAAGAATTAGGCCGAAGCAGTCAGCCCGGATGTGCGCATCGCACCTGATGCGCGACACGACGGTGGACACAAGCCCATGCAGGGCTTGCGTGCACCGTCGCTGCATTCGTTAATCGTGGCCGTGACGTGTTGGTCGCGTTAGTGGTTATACATGCCGCTGCGCAACACCGTGCAGTCCGATCCTGCGGGCTGGAGGCGCCGGTCACCTGATTAGGGTGCACATTCACCAGACCCACCTTCAAGGAGCTTTCGTGCCGATCAGCCGCGAAATCCGTCTCGTCGCACGTCCCGCTGGCATGCCCACTGACGGCGACTTCGAACTAGCCTCCGTCAACGTCGGCGCACCGGCCGACGGGCAGGTGCTGGTGCGCAACCTGATCATGTCCGTCGATCCGTACATGCTC
>JACMPK010000017.1 GCA_014377535.1 Gemmatimonadaceae bacterium | reverse complement strand
TGACCATTGTGACCAGCAGTTCCGCGATCGTGAAGCCGCGGCGGCGTGCCAGTGAAGCAGGCAGCAGCCTCGGCGGCGTCACGGAGTCGACAGGTTCAAGGCGCCCACGTTGGCAGCGCGGACCACGGTCAGGCTCTCGGCACGAAACGGCGCGCTGGAAGCGCTTGCCGCAATCGTCTCGCTGACACCGTTGACCGTCACGACCTGCGCCGGCGTACCGACTGGCTGCACGATGATGGCCAGGCGCTGCTCGCGGCTGCTGATGTTCGTGACCCGGGTGCACCGCTCGAAGCGCCACGGCAGTGCCGCCACGGTGTCGCACGTCACGCCGGCGCTCGTCGCGGCTGCCGGCACGCTCGCCGCACGTGTGTACTCGGAAATCAGCATGGCGGTCTGCTGCGTCGAACCGACTGCCATGTTACCGCGTACGCTGCCCGTGATGGCCAGCTTGCAGATGCCGACGGCGGCCCCGCCGAAGACGGACATCGCGACCAGCACTTCCACGAGAGAAAGACCTTTTCGGTTTGACATTAGTTTATCAAGGTGAGGCCGGAGCGAAGCACGACCACACGCTTGGTCGACCTGCCGTGGGATAGCGTGATCGAGAAGCCCTGCGTGGCGATGCCGGCAGCGCCGATGACAACCGGCTGACCGGTGTTGACCGGATTCCAGGCGAGTGACGCGACCTCGTAGCCAGAGGTCCGATCGAAGAGTCGTTCCGAACGGAGAATGCCGGTCGCCTGATCAGTAGCGCGGCAGCTGCGCAAGACGGCGCTGCAGCTGTAGACGAGTGGTCGTCGCGTGCGAGCGGCCATCGAGAACGCAGCCTCCACATCTGCAGCGGCGACAGTCGACGCCGCCTGTACGGCATGTCCGGCAATCGAGTCCGTAAGTCGCGGATACGCCACGGCACTGAGGATGCCAAGCATCATGACGACGATCAGCAATTCGATCATGGTAAACGCGCGACGCACCGGATAGGACATGCCACTCCTTGCAGTTGTATCCTCTGGACGCAGTAAGCGCGTGATGGTAACGCGGGCATCCGGTCCGGCCGACACAAGGCGCGCCTGTTGTCAGCACACGGGTGCGGGACGGCGTATGCAACGCGTGACCATTCATCGCTTCCGTGCGCTCGCCTGCCGCCTGATCCTGCTTGGCACCTCACCCCTCGCCGCCGTCGTCGTAGGCGCGCAGCCTGCACCGCAGCCGGGTCGCGCCACTTCCCGGACACAGGCCGGCGCCGACTCGATCCGGCCAATCGACGTCGAACTCGCACCGAGGCCGACGAGCCATGCGTTTCGCACGACCCGCCCGCCGACGATCGACGGACGCCTGGACGAGGCGGAATGGGCGCTGGCGCCGGTCATCGGCAACTTCATCCAGCAGCTGCCGAAGACCGGTTATCCCGCCACCTTCCCGACCGTCGTGCACGTGCTGTACGACGCCGACCACCTCTACATCGGCGCGACGCTGTACGATCCCGAGCCGAAGAAGGCGATCACCGCGGGCAAGGAGCGCGACTTCGTCTCCAGCGCGAGTGACCTGTTCGGCGTCGTGCTCGACACCTTCAAGGATCGGCGCAACAGCTTCCTGTTCCTCGTGAATCCGGCAGGCGCCGTGCGAGACGAGCAGACGTACAACGACTCGCGCACGATCGTGGATGCCTGGGAAGGCGTGTCGAAGGTCCGCACGATGGTCAACGACTCGTCGTGGACGGTGGAGATGACGATTCCACTGCGCACGCTGCGGTTCGACGCGACGCATCTGCCGCAGGAGTGGGGCATGAACTTCATTCGCCGCGTGCGCCGCACCAGCGAGACGTCGTACTGGGCGCCACTGGAGCGGCAGTATCGCCTGCACCGCATGTCGAAAGCAGGCACGCTGACTGGCCTCGACAGCCTGCGTCCTGGCCGCAACCTGCAGCTCAAGCCGTACGTCGTGGCGAACAGGTCGACTGGAGCGCAGGTGCCGGCCGCGCAGCGGGGATCGAATGGCGACGTGGGCGTGGACCTGAAGTACGGCGTCACGCCGTCGCTCACGCTCGACGCGACGTACAACACCGACTTTTCGCAGGTCGAGGTGGACCAGGAACAGGTCAACCTCACCCGGTTCTCGCTGTTGTTTCCGGAACGACGCGAGTTCTTCATCGAGAATTCGGGCGCATTCCAGTTCGGCGACGTCACGGAACGCAACTACCGCATGGGCGCGAGCCCGAACGACTTCACCTTCTTCAACTCGCGACAAATCGGCCTCACGCCTGACGGACGTCCCATTCCGATCGTCGGTGGCGCGCGCCTCACGGGACGCATGGGTCAGTGGGATGTCGGCGCGCTGGACATGCAGACGCAGCGCGCCTTCTCCACGCCGGCCGAGAACTTCGCGGTGCTGCGCGCGCGTCGAAACATCTTCGGCAAGTCGGACGTCGGCATGCTGCTCCAGAACCGTGCGGCCACGGACAGCACCAGCTGGAATCGCAGCGTCGGCATGGATGCGAACATCAGGATTCGCGGCAACACGATCATCAATGCGTACGCCGCGCGCAGCGACGCGCCGGGCAGCACGGCCGACGGCACGGCGATGCGCACGCAGGTGGCCTATCGTGGCAGGCGCTGGGACAACTCGCTGCTCTGGAAGCGTGTCTCCGATGGGTTTGCACCGGGCATGGGTTTCGTGCGGCGTCGCGACTTCCAGCAGTTCTACGGCACCATCGGCGCTCATCCCCGTCCACTGATCCCGCGTGTGGCCGAGCTGAACCCGTACGTGCTCGTGGACTACATCACCGACCTCCGGTCGCAGCTCGACACGCGCACCATCACGGGCGGCATGGATGTGGCGCTCAAGTCGGAGGCGCTGCTCTCGATGCACGTGAGCGACCAGTTCGACCGCATCGAGCGCACCTTCACGCTCGTGCCGGGCCGCACCGTCGCGCCCGGCGCGTACACCTGGCGCGAGGGCGTGATCAAGTACAGCATGGCGCCGAGCAGCCGGTTCCTGGGCACTGCCAACGCGACCATCGGTGATTTCTATAGCGGCACGCGCCGCAGCATCGGCGGTGGCGTGGCCTGGCGCGTCTCGCCGTCACTCGGCGTCGAGACCAGCTACCAGCGCAACGACATCTCGCTGGCGAGCGGTGACTTCGTTGCAAACCTCGCCGGTCTGCGTGCGCGCTATGCCTGGTCCACGACGGTCCTCGGCAGCGCCTTCGTGCAGTACAACACGCAGACCAACTCGTTCAGCACGAACGCACGATTCAATTGGCGCTGGGCGCCGCTCAGCGATCTGTTCGTGGTCTACACAGATCGTCGGGACAGCGAATCATGGGCGCAGAACGAGCGATCCATCGCGGTGAAACTCACGCGCATGCTCGCGTTCTAACGTCGGTCTGGTCAGTGCACATGCACTTGCCGCACCCCGTGCGTGCGAATGCGAGACGGCTGACGGCCCGCGCGGGTGCGCTGCACGTTGACGAGGTGAGCGATAACTTCTGCGTGGCGGCGCGGGCGGTTCCGTGCCCTGAATCCCTTGCGCAGGTCGTTGTCATGGTCACATCTCGCGTTCGCGAAATTAGGATCGCCGTGATCCTGCTGGTGGTGACGCTCGCCGGCAGCGGTGGAATGCTGGCGGCGCAGACGCGAACTCGCGCCGGCTCTGGGGTCGCACCCGCGAAGGCTCGCGCGGCGGCCGTGCCACTGGACACTGCGGCGCTGCTGCGCGCCTGTGCGCTCCACGACGGTACGGCGTGCACGGCGCTCGCCGACCGGCTGCTGTCCGGCCGCGGCATGACCGCCAACGCCAACCGCGCAATCGAGTACCTGGACCTCGGCTGCCGCAGCGGTACCGCGCGTGCCTGTGGCCGGGCCGCATGGATCCTGCGCGAGGGCAAGGGCGTGACGCGCGACACGGCTCGCGCCTTCGCGCTGTTCGGCACCGGCTGTACGGCCGGCGACGGTCGATCGTGCACATCGCGGGGCTACATGCAACAGATGGGGCTCGGCGTGGCGCCCGACCTCACGGAGGCCGCGAGATACTACGACCTCGGGTGCCGCGCCGGCGATCAGCGCGGCTGCCTGAACGTCGCGCTGACGGGCGACACGACCACGCAGACAGGCAGTGACGCCGCGCGATCCACCTCGATCCTCGACCGTGCCTGCAGGCGGAACGACGCCGTCGCCTGCACGGGACTCGCGATCAACCTCGAGACGGGCCGCGGTGCGCCGGCAGCGCCGCGGCGTGCCGCTGCCCTATTCACGCGCGCCTGTCAGGATGGGGTGCTGGCCGCCTGCGTGAACCTTGGCAGCATGGTGGCCGACGGCCGCGGCGTACCTCGCGACCCGACACTGGCGTCGCGGCTCTTCGCGCAGGGCTGTGACGGCAATGTGGCCGTGGCCTGCTGGAATCTGGGCGCGGTCTACCGGCAGGGTTACGGCACGCCACGCGACTCGGCAAAGGCCAGCGCGCTCATCGCCAAGGCGTGTCGGCTGGGCGACGTGCTCGCCTGCCCCAGGACGCCGCGACGGTAGGCGTCCGGCTCTCCGCGATCATCGGCATCGCACAGCGGGAACGAAGCTCCCCGGTGCGGCCTACATCTCGCATGCAGATTCAACGCACGTCCACGTCGTCGGCCGACCGCCGCCTGTTCGCGCTGCTGGCCTTCGCTGCCGTTCTTCCGTTCGCCGCTGGTGCGCAGTCGCGCGTCGCGTCGAGTGCCAGGAGACCATCCGTGACCTCCACCCGACCTTTCGTGAAGCCAACCGATGCCGAGCTCCGCGCCCGGCTGACCGCAGAGCAGTATCAGGTGACCCAGCATGAGGGCACCGAGCGAGCCTTCCGCAACGCGTACTGGGACAACCACGACGCTGGCATTTACGTCGATGTCGTCTCTGGCGAGGCGCTGTTCAGCTCCCTCGACAAGTTCGACTCCGGCACCGGCTGGCCGAGTTTCACGCAACCGCTCGAGTCGTCGAACATCCGGACGAAAAGTGATCGACAGTTCTTCATGACACGCACGGAGGTGCGCAGCAAGGGCGCTGACTCGCACCTCGGGCATCTGTTCGAGGATGGTCCGAAGCCGACGGGTTTGCGGTATTGCATGAATTCCGCATCGATGCGGTTCATTCCCGCCGACAAGCTGGAGTCAGAAGGCTATTCGCACTACGCGGCGTTGTTCGCGCAGCAGAACGCGGCGCAGAAGAAGTAACGATTCACCGCGCCTTGCGGCTCGGTAGTACATCAGTCAACAAGGCGCGCGAGAAAAACGAACAAGGCCCTGCAGTGCATGCGACACGCGCATGACTGCAGGGCCTTGTTCGCTGTGGTCACGTTACATCGCGATCTTTGGACGGTTCGGCTTGATCTCTTCCGTGCTCGGCGCAAGCTCGGAGAGACCGGCGGATTTCAGGATCGCGTTCATGCGCGGCAGGCGCGCATCCATCGACTTCCTGATGGCACCAAGCTGCACACCGAGCTTGCCGCCAAGCATCGTGAACGCCTGCTGCGCCTGCAATGTGGGGCGGTACTCGCCTTCGCCTACCGTGCCGGCCAACGCCGCAATCTGGTTGTTCAGCTTGATCGGGTAGTTGAGCGGATCCTGCGAGCTCTGGTTCTTCACCTGATAGACCTCCTGCTCGGCGGTCGACAGTTCACCCATCATGTCGTTCGCGAGCGACTGGAACTCGATCGACGGCTGGCCGGTGAGCTTCGGCGCACGGTCGGCCACCTGCCAGCGCATGTTGCGCACCGTGCGCACGGCCATGTTCGCCTCGGTGGTCTTGTCGCGGATGGCGAGCAGCATCCTGAACTGCGACTGCAGGTCCGCATCCGACGCATCGCTGCGCGGGTCCTTCTTCAGCCGGAACGGGTAGGTCTGCACGACCGGGCCGGCCGTCATGCGCACGCTGTACGTGCCCGGAGGTGCGATCGGACCCGTCGTCGTTGCGGACCACATGATCAGTCCGTCGAAGCGTGCGGCATCCGGGTAGCGCATGTTCCAGCCGAATGTGTTGATGCCCGACTTGTTCGGCACACGTGCCGGACGCGGCGTGCGCGAGAACAGCTCGTCGAAGTCCACGGCACCCGGCGTTGCGGCGCGTGCGGCCATCAGCTTCGTGGCCGAATCGCGCGACAAGCCGGTCGTGGTGACCATGGAGTCCAGCGTTGCAGCCTTCACGCCCGCCTGGCGCACCGAGTCGGCCGCCGCATCCGGATCCTGGTCGCTGGTGAATCCGGTGATGATCTTGCCGGCCGCATCCAGGAACTCGAACTTCACCGTCTGGCCCGGCGTCTTGAGCCAGTACTGGAATCGTGCGCCACCCGGAGGATTGGCACCGAGGGCGCCACCCATGCCGGAGGCTTCCGCCATCTGGGCGAAGAACCCGCCGCCCCAGTCCGTGCGCCAGGTGTCATCGGGCTTGAACAGGTGCGCGCTTGACGCGATGACCGGCAGCGACACCTGCCGCAGCGACGCAATGTTGTCCATGACCCAGAACGAGCGGCCATGCGTGGCGACGATCAGGTCGGCGTCCTTGATCTTCAGGTCATGCACCGGTACCTGCGGCAGGTTGCGACGCAGCGAGCCCCAGTTCATGCCGTCGTCGAACGAGACGTAGACGCCACGCTCGGTACCGGCGAACAGCAGGCCGCGACGGACGGGATCCTCGCGAATGACGCGGACGAAGTGCTCATCGTTGATGCCGTTGACGATCGTCGTCCAGCTCTTGCCGAAGTCGGTCGTCTTGTAGATAAGTGGACGCTTGTCACCGAGTTGGTAGCGATTTGCAGCGATGTAAGCCGTGCCCGCCGCGTAGTTCGACGGCTCGATGATCGAGATGCGCGTGAAGTCACCGATGCCCGGCGGCGTCACGTTCTCCCACGTCGTGCCGTTGTTCTTCGAGATGTGCACCAGCCCGTCGTCGGTGCCCACCCAGAGCACGCCCTGCTGCACCGGCGACTCGTCGAAAGCGAAGATCAGCGCGTAGGTCTCGACACCCGTCTGGTCCTTCGTGATCGGGCCACCCGAAGCGTCCATCGTCTTCGGGTCGCGACGTGCGAGTTCCGGCGACACTTCACTCCAGCTCTCACCCTCGTTGGTCGAGCGGAAGAGCTTGGAGCCGGCCGCGTACACCACGTTCGGATTATGACGCGAGAAGACGATCGGGAACGTCCACTGGAAGCGGACGGCGATGTCCTTCGACGATTGACCCATCGGGTTCACGGGATACACCGTGACGTTCCGCGTGAAACCCGTGCGCATGTCCTTGCGCGTCAGCAGGCCGCCGTAGCTGCCGGCGAACACGATCCACGGCTTCGTCGGATGCGGCGTGACGTAACCCGACTCACCGCCCCCGGCTTCCTTCCAGTCCGAGAAACTCACGCGACCTTCCGCACGGCTCGGCCCGCAGAGTGTGCTGTTGTCCTGCTGCGCGCCGCAGATGCTGTACGGGTACTCGTTGCTCGTGTCCACATGGTAGAACTGCGCCGTGGCAAAATCGACGTCGGTCCAGTTGCGACCCGCGTTCGTGCTGACCGTGGCGCCACCGTCGTTCGCCTCGATCATGCGATCCGGGTTGTCCGGTGCAATCCAGAGTTCGTGGTTGTCGCCATGCGGCACGGTGATCGCCTGCGGAAACGTTTTGCCGCCGTCGCGTGAGCGATAGAAGCCGACGTTCAGCGCATAGACCATGTTCGTGTCTTTCGGATCGGCGACGATGTTGGAGTAGTACCAAGCGCGCTGGCGCAGCTTGCGATCGCGATTGATGTACGTCCACGTCGCGCCGGCATCGTCGGAACGGTACACACCGCCTGAATCCGCTTCGATCACGGCCCACACGCGGCTCGTCTTCGCCGGCGAGATCGCGAGGCCGATCTTGCCGATGGCGCCGGCCGGAAGCCCCTGCGCCGTCTTCGACAGGTTCGTCCAGGTCTGGCCACCATCCACGGACTTGTGGATGCCGCTGCCCGGGCCGCCCGACGACAGCGACCAGGATGTGCGGTACGCCTGCCAGGTGGCGGCGTACATGATGTCCGGATTCGACGGGTCGAGCTGGATGTCGATGGCGCCGGTGGAGTCATTTACATACAGCACCTTCGCGAAAGTCTTGCCGCCGTCCGTCGTCTTGAAGATGCCGCGCGTGCTGCCGGCCTTGAACGGGTTGCCGAACACCGCCAGCCATGCGACGTCCTTCTTCTTCGGATGGATGCGGATCGCGGCTATGTGTTCCTCCTTGAAACCGAGCAGCGACCAGGTCTTGCCGGCGTCCAGCGTCTTCCACAGCCCGTCGCCGCCGGCGGTGTTGCCTCGAATGTCGGTCTCGCCGCCGCCGACCCAGACGATGTCCGCATTCTGCGGGTCCACGGTCACCGCGCCAATGGTGCCGCCAAAGTAGTTGTCACTGGACGCGGCCCAGTTCTGGCCCCCATCGATGGACTTGAAGACACCACCGCCGGTGGTGCCCATCCAGTACTCGTTCGGGCGCTGCACCGAGCCGGCCACGGCAACGGAGCGACCGCCGCGCGCAGGGCCCATTTCGCGCCAGCGGAGCGCGCTGAAGACCGTGGAATCAAAGGTCAGCGGCGACGTGGGCGCCGGCGGTATTACGCGCCGCACGGGAGTCACTGCGGGGCGGGCCTGTGCGTATCCCGCGAGCGGGAGCAGGCCGATCAGGGCGAGCGCTCCGGCGCGCAGGGCGCCGTTTCGCAGGAGCGTGAACGTCACGCGGGTCTCCTTGGGGTGGGACTGTGTCCGTGGCGCGACACCGTGCCGCGCGTCGTGCAGAAGAACGATGCCTGCGCTACGGCGCGCAAGCCGCGAGCGCTGACGCCTCGGCCCATCGGACCGCCCCGTCAGCGCGTCAGCGACATGATCGGCCCAGCACTCACCCGCTCGGCCGCTCGCAGAGCCGACGCAGAGCCGGTGGCAAACCAGGCGTGGCAGCGGCTGTTCACTTCTTGTCGACGGTGAACGTGAATCGCTCGATGCTGACCGCCGGCACCGCGCACCCGTTGCTCATTGCCGGCTGGTAGATCGATTTCGAGATCGCCCCGCGCATGCTGTTCACGAAGTCGCGCCAGTCGAGGCGTGTGATCTGCGACGCGGCCATCACGGCCTTGCCGTCGCTGCCGATGATGACCTGCATCTCCCCCTCGTTGCCCACGCCCGACTCGCCGGCATTCGTGGGATAGTAGAGCGGCCCGCGCTTGAGGAGTTTCACTGGTGATTCCGCGATGTACCGCATGAGCGATGCACGCATCAACGGCAGGTCGCCCGATTCGGGCTCGTATGGCACGCTCCGCAGCTGCACGACCAGCGTGTCATCGCCGCGGCTCCCCTCTGGTCCGGGAATCCCGTCGAAATCGTGCAGCGTGTCTGCCGCGATCGCTGCCATGTAAACGGCGGCCGAAAAACTGCGCGACAACGGCAGTACCTGCCAGAACGCCTCGCGCAGGCGCCCATTCGATTTCACGACGAGCACCAGCTTGCCGCCCACGGCGCTGTGCATCGACGGCGCGCCGCCCCAGGCCTGCTGACCTGACTCGAACAGCAGCGGCACCGTACCCAGTGTCGCGGGCGTCACGAACCGCTGCCGGATTGCGTCGGCATAGAACAGGATGCGCCGGCGATCGTCGTCCGTGTAGATGCGACGATTCCATGCCGAACCAGCATTGATCACGACGGTCACGGCGTTGGTGTCCACTCGCGGCTCGCGCCCCTCAGGGCACAGCGGTGCGCCCGGCGAAGCCGCGACGGCCTGCGCCAGTGCCCCCGTGCTCACGACGACGGCAAGCAGGACTTGGTGCAGCAGGTTCTCGCGCATGCTCATTCCTTGGGTGATGAACTTCTGCAGTGCCCGCGAGCGCGACATCGTGACCGGCATGGTAACGCGCACGCGTCATGGCACCGTCAGTCGGCTACGCACCGCGCACCGGCCGAGTCTCGCAGGCTGCATAGGTCACGTCGTCAATACGTCGTCATGTGCTTCTGCTTCTCGCCAAATACGGTGCACGACGCATCGCGGGGACCCCGACATCCGGAGCCCCCGCGATCACCTTCGTTCCATGCAACTCACCGCGTCAGACGATCTCGCAGGCCCCACCGGCACAGGCAACGGTCTCCTTCAGCGACGTGTAGTCGGCGGCTTCACTCATCAGCGAAAAGTCGACCGGTTCGTACGTGAGGCAATTCCACTTGGCGATGTCCGCCGCGGTGGTGACTTCCTCGTTCGGCGCCTGCTGGTAGTCCTTGTCGCCGGTGGCGGCGAGCAGGCTGACGCCCGTGAAGTATGCACGGTTGTCCCAGATGAAATCGGCGACCGATTCCCACTCGCCCTCACGCACCGTGACGGTGTTGCTGACGTTGTGGCGGAGGCCCGGGTTGTACTTCTCGTGCGCCGTGCCGGGCACGACCCAGTTCTCCTGCACGAGCTTCACCATGTCCAGGAACTGCAGCGCGCCGATGTCCTTCTTCAGGATCGCGCCGTCGGGAGCTTCGATGGGGAACGTGATGACGTCGGTCGTGTCGGCCTTCATGCCGTACACCTCGGTCATCTGTGGATTCCACGACTTGAAGAAGTTGTAGACCGGCTCCGTGCGCGCCGCCTGCACACGACGGAAGTAACGCTTGGCATGATGCGGATGAATGCCGCTGGCCGTGCCGAGCAGCAGGCTGGCGGTGCCTTCCGGCTTGACGCAGGTGACGCGGGCAGCCGGGGTGATGCCGATGGTTTCCGCGACGGCGCGATTCGTCATCACGCACGTCTCGGCGCCCTTGCGCAGGACGGCCGGATCCAGCAGCACTTCGGGGCGCTCGAGGATGCCGCAGATGCTCACACCGAGCAGCGACTCGCGCTCGTTGATCACGCGGGTGATCGGGCCGAGATAGCTCATCTCGGTGTAGGCCGCCTGCAGCGTGCCGATGGTCGCCGCGACGCCGCACAACTCATAGAAATGTTCCGGCGTCTCGCACATGCGACCGTTGATGGTCGTCAGGTTGCAGTGCTGCCAGCCACTGATCGTGTCACCCAACGCGACCGGCTCCGAGTGGCCGTACTTCGCAAGATTCGCGAGCGTGACCTCGTCATCGACGAGCGACGGTGCGAGGCCGATCTCGACGCACGGGTTCGCGCCGTACTCGGCGTTCTCCGTGAAGTAGAAGCCCGGCTCGCCGAACTGGCGGATCGCGTTGAACAGCGCCAGGAACTCTGCCTTCGTCGCATCGCTGCGCACCAGCATCGCACTGTTGTTGCTGTGCTGACGCTGCGCGTTGTGCTTCCACCATTCGCCGGTCTTCGCGTTGACCATCTCCTCGTCATCGGCGCTGAACAGCGCGATGGTGGCCGAGCGACGGATGCCTCCGCTGATCACTGCACTGGCGGCGTACATCAGGATGTCGTAGGCCTCGATCGGGCGCATCTTGCGGCCCGGGATCGCATCCAGCAGCGCGCGGATCTTCACCATCGCCTTCTTCAGCGGCTGGTGCCCCGGCGCACGACCACCGCTGGTGCGCAGCACCGCACCCTTGGCGCGGATCTCGGAAAAGTCGAACTCCACATACGTGCCCTCGTGATAGCTCATCACGAGTTCCTGCATCGCATCGGCCCAGCCCTCGATCGTGTCCGGGATCGTGAAGTGCTTTACCGGCAGGTCTTCGGCGCTGGCCCGCAGCGGGAACGGGGCGAGGCGCGACACATGGTGCTTCTGCACGCTGAAG
>JACMPK010000147.1 GCA_014377535.1 Gemmatimonadaceae bacterium | reverse complement strand
CGCGCGAACTGGGCACGCGCGTTCGCAACGATGAACCGGCGCGAGCTCTCACGTCTGCGCATCGGCCGCGCTTCACCTGTTCGATGAATCCGCAAACAACGCGCCTCCGACTCATGCCGTCGGAGGCGCGTTACTGTCGTGCAGTCATGAAATACGGCGAAATTTACGGAGTCTTGACGGTCAGGTTGTTCACGATCCTGTATTCCGGGGCTTTCATCTTCGCGATCTCTTCGGCGATGCGCTTCTGATCAGCCGTCGGCACGGTACCCTTCAACGTTACGGTCTTCATGTCGTTGTTGGTGTCCACGTTGATGTCGGTCGATGAGATGCGCGAGTCGGCAAGCAACGCGGTCTTCACATCCGCGGTCTCCATCGCGGCGCCCACGCCGGAGCTGGCATTCTGCGCGCCACTTGCAGTCGCATCGGCGGCACGATCAGTCGCAGCTGACACATTCTCGCCCGCCTTGTCCGCGTCCTTCTCCACACCCTTCGCCGTGTTGCTGCACGCAGTGGCAACCGCAAGCATTGATGCAACGGCAAATGCATTGATACGATTCACGTGAATCTCCTTGTTCAGGCGTTCAGGACTCGGAGCGAGCGCCGCATGGTCGTCGCACGTTCCCATCGCCGCGCAGCAATGCATGCGCGCCGTATCAAAGGCTAAAGGCAAAAAGCGTGCGCGACTATCGAACAAACGGGCTGGCACAAAGCTCACGTAGGCGGCCGACGAGGGTCCGGCAAGAATGTGAGACGTTGTGCCGCCACTGTTCACCGGATAGGTTCTTGTGCTGTTGGAGGGATGGCCGAGAGGCTGAAGGCACCGGTTTGCTAAACCGGCGTACTGGGAAACTGGTACCGAGGGTTCGAATCCCTCTCTCTCCGTGCAGCGGGCCCACCAGTACCGGTGGGCCCGTTTTCATATCTGTCAGCCGAGACCGCATGTCCGCGCCTACACCGCCCCGCCTCCGCTTCGCCCCGTCACCAACCGGATACCTGCACGTCGGCGGCGCGCGCACGGCGCTGTTCAATTGGCTCTGGGCGCGCAAAACGGGCGGCACGTTCTTGCTGCGCACCGAGGACACGGACAAGGCGCGCAGTACCGATGAGAGCACGGCCGCCATCTTCCGTGGCCTGGAATGGCTTGGGCTCGACTGGGACGAAGACGTGGTTTACCAGGGTGCCAACGTCGCGCGCCACAAGGCGGACGCCGAGCGTCTCGTCGAGAACGGGTCGGCGTATCTGGATTTCACGACCGTCGTTGAACTGGAGCGCCTGCGGGCCGATGCGGACGCGCGCAAGGAGCCGTTCCGCTTCGATCGTCGTTTGGCACGCTGGACTCCTGACGAGATCGCGCAGAAGCTCGCAGCTGGTGAGCCGTACACCATCCGCTTCCGCGTGCCTGACGGCACGACCGCGTGGGACGACATCGTCCACGGCCGCATTTCTTTTGACAACAAGGAGATCGAGGACTTCATCGTCCTGCGTTCCGACGGCACGCCGATCTACAACCTCGCCGTCGTCTCCGATGACATCGCCATGCGCATCACGATCGTGATGCGCGGAGATGATCACATCTCGAACACGCCGAAGCAGATCCTGCTCTACCAGGCGTTGGGTGCGCCGCTGCCGCAGTTCGCGCACGTGCCCATGATCCACGGCACCGACGGCAAGAAGCTCAGCAAGCGTCGTGATGCGGCGGCTGTCGGCGACTGGGAGTACAAGGGCATCCTGCCGACCGCGATGGCCAACTTTCTTGCATTGCTGGGCTGGAGTCCGGGCGGCGATCTCGAGGTCATGATGCCCGAGGAAATGCTCGCGCATTTCTCGCTGGAACGGCTGCATCGCAAGGCGGCGATCTTCGATACGCAGAAGCTGGAGTGGATGAACGGCCAGCACCTCTCGCGTCGACCGCTGGAAGAAGTGCTGCCGCGCGTCACCGACGCGCTCATCCGCCATGAAGTCGCGACCGCCGAGCGCCTCGCGGCCGATCCGGCATGGACCGCGCACCTCGTCGACCAGCTGCGGGTGCGTGCGCGGACGATCGAGGAAGTCGTGACGCAGGCCCGCCCCTACCTGCTCGACGAGATCGAGTACGACGACGCGGCCGTTGCCAAGGCGCTGCTGAAGGATCGGGCAGCGAGTGCCGACATTCTGCATGCGACACGGGAAGCGCTCGTGAACGCTCCGGCCTGGACGGCGGAGGCGCTCGAGCCGGCCCTGCGAACACTCGCGGAAAGCCGTGGCCTCACGGCGGGGAAGATCTTCACCCCGCTCCGGGTCGCGGTCACCGGTCTCGCCGTCAGCCCGGGCATCTTCGATGTCCTCACGCTGATCGGACGGGAACGGAGTCTCGAGCGTCTCGCTCGCACGCTGGACATGCTGGCGACAACGACGTAGGGGCCACTCCGGGCTCCCTCCGACCGCGTCGCAGGGAGCCAAAATGAGCACCACGTTGACGCCGTCGGAAGAAAAGGTCTACCAGTACCTCATCGCATTCCTGGCGGCCAACAGCTACCAGCCGAGTATTCGTGAGATCGGCCGGGAATTCGACATCAAGTCGACCAAGACCGTCTCCGATGTGCTCGGCAGCCTCGCGCGCAAAGGGTACATCCAGCGCAACCAGGCACGGTCGCGCGGGCTGCGCATTCTTGGCGCGCAAGGCGGAATGAGCCGCGCCATCCCGTACTTCCGCCATGTCTCCGCTTTCGGGGCGGCGGCGGCGACGGACGATCGAGCCGATGCGGTCATCATCGATCGACGACTTGCGCCTGGCGAGGATTCGTTCTTCGTGCGAGTCGCGGATGACGCCATGGCATCAGTCGGCGTGCGACGCGATGCCACGGTGCTCGTGAGTCCCGAGTTCGCGCCGATTGACGGTGACTTGGTTGCCGTGCGGGTCGGGCACGATGTCGTCGTGCGCACCTTCGAGCAGCATGGCGACATCGCTCGGCTCGTGGCTTCCGCATCGGGCGTGCAACCGATGCACCTGCTCGCCGGCGATGACCAGCTGGTGCTGGGTGTGGTCCACGCAGTGTTCAGGAATGCGATCGAGGCAGCCGCGGTGAGTCCGGGCACCGCTGACGTCGCAGCCTGATCAGGGCTGCGGTAACGGAGTCGGCGGCAACGGCGTTGCAGACATCGGCACGGGCTGCGGCGCCGGCGCATCGCGACCGTCCTTCCGCTCGCGATCACGACGCTCACGAATCCGCTTCACGCGATCGTTGAACGTCTCGGCGTTCAGCGCGACCTGCGCGCCGGCCTGAATGAAGTTGCGCATCTGCCATGGGTTTTCCTGGCGCAGCAGCGACGACGGATTGTTGCCAAGTCGATTGAGCGGCAGCAGTGCCAGCAGCGGCGCGGGCAGCGTGATGTTGCCCAGCACGATGCCACGCTGCGACCAGCCATACTTCTTGCCGCCGCGCGTGAACGTGAGATCGGCGCGACCATCTTCCGTGACGCTGCTTCTCGGTGCGCTGTTGGCGCTGTCCGCATACAGCGCGAAGCGGTCGGCGATGACGCTGTCCAGGCGCTCCTTCGGCGTGCGAACGACCTTGCGCTCCTCCGGTTCGCCGGGATAGAGCCGCGGGTCATAGCCGGGTACGATGCCGCGCGTGCTTGAACCGCTTCCCATTCCCATCCCCGTGCCGG
>JACMPK010000016.1 GCA_014377535.1 Gemmatimonadaceae bacterium | reverse complement strand
CCTGCCGGCGGACCGCGACTGGCCGTTGCGCCCGCCGATACCGGCACCAGAAAGCGGCGGCTGGTCGAGTACTCGGAGGGGTACGGTCGCCGTCTGGCCATTCATCGCACGCTCAGCTGGTCCATGCTGCCGCTCTTCGCGACGTCGTACTACACCGGTAATCGCCTCTCGCGCGACGGTCGGGCCGCGTCGCCGACCTGGGTCCGCCGCACGCACCCCATCGCCGCCGGCGCAACGGCCGCGGTCTTCGGCGTGAATACCGTCACCGGCGTCTGGAATCTCTGGGCGGCACGCAAGGATCCGGAGGGCCGCACGCGTCGCATCCTGCACTCGACGCTCTTCCTGCTTGCTGATGCTGGATTTGCCTACGCCGGCTCCATCGGCGATCAGGCGCGCGACAACGGGGCGATTCGCAACCGCCACCGCACCATTGCCCTGTCGTCGATGGGTGTCAGCACGGCCGGCTGGCTCGTCATGCTGCTGGGGCAGTAGCATGATGCTGCTGGAGACGCTGGTCGCGGCGCTGGAGCCGTGGAGCACGCTCTACGCTGAGTCGACGGCGCTGTCCGTCACGCTCACTTTCGCGCACCTCGGCGCGATGATGGTCGGCGGCGGGCTGGCCATCGGCGCCGATCGCGTCGTGCTGCGGGCGCGCCCGCCGGCCGATGGCGCCGCAGGGGTGGCACTGGCCGATGCCGTCGGCGACGTGCACCGGCCCGTTCTGATCGCGCTCTCCATCTCGGCCATCAGCGGCATCGCGCAGCTCGCAGCTGATCTCGAGGCGCTTGCCGTGAATCGGGTGCTCTGGGTAAAGCTCGGCCTCCTGCTGGCGCTGGCAGTGAATGGCGCGCTGATGTTGCGCACCGAAACCGCAATGCGTCGGGAATCAGGGGGGGCGCGCGCGTTCACCACGTTGCGACGGCGCGCGATCACGAGCCTCGTGCTCTGGCTGGCGATCACGCTGGCGGGCGTTGGACTTCTGCAAGGATGATGGGTGACACGATGACTGCATCAGCGCCGGAAACCACTAACAACTGCACGGACTGCGTGCTGCACGAGCGTCGCAGCTTTCTTCTCACGGCGCTCGCCGGCGTGGCGGCCGCAACGCTGCTGCTGCCGGGCATCGTGCGCGCCGAGGAGATGGCCGGTATCGTGCTGCATCATGCCGCGCGTGCTGCGGACGGCATGGTGCGCTATCCGGTGCCTGCGGCCGACGGTGCGACGATCGACGTCGCGAACGAAACGATACTGGTGCGACTTGCCGGCACGTGCATGGCCTTTGCACTCAGCTGCCCGCACCAGCGCGCCATGCTGCGTGTGAAGCGTGGCGACACCGCGTTCCGGTGTCCGAAGCACAAGTCGGAGTACCGACTGGATGGTGCCTACATCCGCGGTCGTGCCACGCGCAGCATGGACCGTCGTGCGATCCGGCGCGAAGGTGCGGAGCTGGTGGTGGATATCGAGTCGGTGATCAGGAGCGACGACTCGCCGAACGAATGGGCCGCTGCTGCGGTCACAGTCTGATTGCTCGTCTGGAGCGCGCACGTGCATGACGAACCTTTCACAGACGTAGAGATGCCCATGCCTGACGTGAAGCGCTGTTCCGGATGCAGGCTCACCGAGGCCGCAGTCTCGCGGCGCGATTTCGTGTCTCTGGCGACGATGTCGGCCGTCGCGGTGGCGCTCACGGCCTGCGGTGGAGGCGGCACCGAGGTGAGCACAGGTCCGGTGCCACCCGGCAACGGTCAGGTCAGCGTGCTGCTGACCGATTTCCCTGCGCTGTCCGCAGTCGGCGCGACGGTGAAGGTGCGAAGCTCGCCGCCCATCGCAATTGCACGCACCGCCACAGGGCTCGTCGCGTTCTCGCTGTCCTGCACACATCAGGGCAGCACCGTGAACATCAAATCGGACTTCACATTGCTCTGCCCCAATCACGGCGCTCAGTTCACGGCCGACGGCGTGTGGAAGGGCGGCGAGCGCACGACGAGCCTGGTGCGCTTGCCGCTGACGGTCAATCCGGCAGGTACCACCGCCACGATCACACTCGACTGATCAATTCGTGCAGCGGCTAGGCGTGGCGAGCCGCCGAGCCAGCCGCGCGCGCAGCCCGTCGTGCGTGCAGGGGGCGTCGTGCAGCGCCATCAGGTCCGCGCGCGATGCCACGCGGCGTTCCAGCAGATGGAACACGCGCTCCATCGTCCACGCCTGCTGCACGCGCTCCACGAGACGGGCCTCGTCACCGGCTGCGACCACACCCGGCTGCAGCACGGCGTTGTACCACCCAGACGCCGCGTTCCGCTTCACGTCGCCCAGCAGCTGT
>JACMPK010000146.1 GCA_014377535.1 Gemmatimonadaceae bacterium | reverse complement strand
GTGCTGCTGACGGCGGCGTTCTACGTCGAGCACAACCGCGCCAACCCCTTGCTCAACACGCGCTGGGTCACCAGCGCGGCCATCGTGCGCCTGCTCGTGGCCATGACGCTCATCCGGGTCGTGCTGTCCGAGCAGAGCATCGGCGCGGTCGGCTTCCTGCGCGCGGTGGGGCTCAATAACGACCAGATGCAGACGCTGTTCGTCGTCGTCCTGATCGGCACCATCGTCGGCATCGTCGGCGGCGCCATCGCGCTCGCGCCCACCCACTTGCCGCAGCCGGTCATCGTCGCCCTGATCCTGATCGCCATCGGCGCCTGGCTCGACTCGCACGCCACCAGCGTCACGCGGCCCGAACAGATGTATCTGAGCCAGTTCCTGCTCGCTTGCGGCGGCGCGCTGTTCCTGGGGCCGGCCGTGATCGCGCTGATCGGCCGCGTGCTGCCCGACCCGCGCAACCTGATCAGCTTCTCCGTCATGTTCTCGCTGACCCAGAACGTCGGCGGCCTGGTCGGCGCGGCGGCGCTGGGCACGTTCCAGGTGGTGCGCGAAAAATACCATTCGAACGTGCTGGTCGAGCATCTGACCTTGCTCGACCCGCTCGTGGCGGCGCGCGTGCAAGGCGGTGCCGGTGCCGTGGCGCGGCTCGTGCAAGACCCGGCCGCGCGCACCGCGCAGGGCGTCGCGATGCTGTCGGCGCAGGCCACGCGCGAAGCCAATGTGCTCGCCTACAACGACGTCTTCCTCGTCATCGCCATCGCCGCCGTGCTGATCCTGGTCTGGGTCAGCGCCGTCCTGCTGGTGCTGAAATACCGCAACCGGCCAGCGGCCGCCCTTCCCCCACCCGTCCCCGCAAAGGCTGAACCATGAGCACAGCAATCGAACCCACCGCCAACACACGCAGGCTCATTGTGAGCGGCATCGGTTTCGGCGCCGTGGCGCTGGTCGGCGTGCTGGTGGTGCTGTACGCGTGGGAGCTGCCGCCGTTCCGCAGCAGTATCGAGACGACCGAGAACGCCGTCGTGCGCGGCCAGGTCACGCTCATCAGCCCGCAGTTGAGCGGCTACGTGACCGAGGTGCTGGTGCAGGACTTCCAGACGGTCAAGCAGGGCGACCTGCTGCTGCGCATCGACGACCGGATTCCGCGCCAGCGGCTCGAACAGGCCAAGGCGCAGCTGGCCGGGCAGTAGTCCTTGCTGGCCAACTTCGCCCAGCAAAAACGCAGCGCCGAGGCGGTCATCGCGCAGAACCAGGCGGCGCTGGCCAACGCGTCGGCGCAGGGCGAGAAGGCGGTGGCCGATTTGCGCCGCGTCGAGGAACTGGCGGCCGACGGTTCGCTGTCGGCGCGCGAACGCGACCAGACGCCCGCGCTGCGCGCGCAAAGCGGGGCCGGCAGCGCGGCGGCGGTGGCGGCGCTGGAGATCTCGCGTACCAATTTGCAATCGGTCACGGTGGGACGCGGCACGCTCGAGGCCTCGGTGGCGGCGGCGGCGGCGGCCGTGCAGCTGGCCGAAATCGACTTGTCGAACACGCGCGTGGTGGCCCCGCGCGACGGCCAGCTGGGCCAGGTCACCGTGCGCCAGGGCGCCTATGTCAACGCCGGCACGCTGGTCACGTCGGTGGTGCCTAGCCAGTTGTGGGTGATCGCCAATTACAAGGAGACCCAGATGGCGCAGATCGGGCTGGGGCAACCCGTGAAGATCACCGTCGACGCGCTCGACAACGCCCGCATCACGGGCCATGTGGAACGCATCTCGCCGGCCACGGGCTCGGAGTTCAGCGTGCTCACGGCCGACAATGCGTCCGGCAACTACGTCAAGATTGCGCAGCGCATCCCGGTGCGTATCAGCCTCGATCCGAACCAGCCGCTGGTGCAGCGCCTGCGCCCCGGCATGTCGGTGGTGACCAGCGTGGACACGGCCGCCCCCAAGCGCGCGGTGCAGCCATGAGGCGCGCTGATGGCCGCGCCGCGCCCGTGCGTGCGCGTGTGCGAGCGGGCACGCGCGCGCGCGGGGCGTTGATCCTGAGCGCCCTCGCCTGCGCGCTGGCCGGCTGCGCGATGGCGCCGCACGCGCCGCCGGCGGCCACGTTGAGCATGCCGGCCGCCTGGCGCACCCCGGCGCCGGTGGCCGCCGTCGACGCGCACTGGTGGCGCAGCTTCGGCGACGCCGCGCTCGACGCGCTGGTGCAGCAGGCGCTGGCCAACAACACCGCCCTGCACGGCGCGCGTCTGCGGCTCGACGAGTACCGGGCGCGCCTGCGCGTGACGGAGGGCGCGCAGCAGCCCGTGCTCACGGCGAACCTGCAGCCGGCGCGCGTGCGCCAGCTCAACGCCTTCGTGCAACCGGTGGACCTGACCTCGTACGCGGGCGGCTTCCAGGCCAGCTACGAGGTCGACGTCTGGGGCAAGCTGGCCAACGCCACGCTGGCCGCGCGCGCCGACTTGCAGTCGCAGCAGGCGGCGCTTGACGCGGCGGCGCTGTCGGTGGCGGCGCAGGCGGCGTCCGGCTATCTGAACCTGCGCGGGCTCGACGCGCAACTGGCCCTGGCGCAGGCGACGCTGGTGTCGCGCAAACGCTCGCTCGATTTGGCCACGCGCCAGTTCGACGTCGGCTACAGTTCGCGGCTCGACTTGAATCAGGCCGAAGCCGAATATCGCGCCACCGCCGGCGCGGTGCCGCAACTGCAGCGCGCCATCGCGCAGCAGGAGAACGCCTTGCGCCAGCTGGTGGGCGCCAATCCGGGTCCGGTGGCGCGCGGGGTCGAGCTGGGCAAACTAGTCGCGCCGACGGTGGCCGCCGGCGTGCCGTCCACGCTGCTGCGGCGCCGGCCCGATATCGCGCAGGCCGAACGGGCGGTGGCGGCGTCGGACGCGTCGCTGGCGGACGCGCGCGACCAGTTGCTGCCGTCGGTCAGGCTAAGCGCCACGGCGGGCCTGCAGGCCTTCAGCTACACGCAGCTGACCAATCATCCGTTCGAGTTGTGGAGCATCGGTGGCAGCGTGCTGGCGCCGATTTTCGACGGCGGCCGACTGCGCCCCCAGGCCGACGCGCCGCGTGGGCGAGTCCTTTGCCTGCAGCTCGGGATGCGCACGCTCGATGTCCTGCAATTCGCGAAACCGTAGATCGTACTCGCGGTCGCTGAGCGTCGGCCTGTCCAGCACGAAATACTGGTAGCTCGCTTCAGTGAGCTCGAGACGCAGCTCGCTGGCGCGCGTTGCGAGCTGCATGACCCCTGATGCGTCCGGGGATGGGGAGTTCGGCATGATGTCGGGCGGATGAGGTCGACCGCGAATCTACTCGCCGCGCCGCCTGCACTGCGCCGCGG
This sequence comes from Gemmatimonadaceae bacterium, assembly GCA_014377535.1. Classification (GTDB taxonomy): domain Bacteria; phylum Gemmatimonadota; class Gemmatimonadetes; order Gemmatimonadales; family Gemmatimonadaceae; genus JACMLX01. The sequence continues at coordinate 9,607 of JACMPK010000146.1, read as the reverse complement.
CTGGTGAACGGGAAGGGCACGGAAACTGCTCTGTCGGGTATCGGGTCACGGCAGCAAACGACACCGCTTCACAGGAGGCATTGCATGATTTACGAAGATGACGAGGTCATCGACGACGCCCGGATCGAGTCTGTCGAGCACCGCGAGTCGCATGTGGGCACGATCGCGCTGGCCGTACTCGCTGGTGCTGCGATCGGTGCGGCGATTGCGCTGATGATGGCACCACGCACCGGCCAGGATATGCGTCGCGTGCTGCGCAGCCGCGCGGCTGGGCTGCGGCAGTCCGCGGGTCACGCCGTGAATGACACGACCGATGAACTGTCTCGACAGCTCCGTCGCCGCAGCCGTCAGGTGCGTCGGAAACTGGATCGCATGCGCTGATTTGGGTGTGGGTGCATTCGAATACGAAGCGGCGAGCCATTGAAAGGGCTCGCCGCTTCGTGGTTCCGTGGCGTTGATCAGAGCGTCGCTTCGTCTGGCTCGCGCTCAGATCTGCGCCCGGCGCAAGCTGGAGAATATCTGCTCCGTCATCACCGCCAACGGGGGAGCAGCTGCTCGCACTGCTGCTTGTACCGGCCATCATTGTACTCGACCGCCGGCATTGTCAGCACACCTTCGCACAGCGTGCGCGCACGCGGCTTGTTGCCGGTGTCGGCATAGACTGCCGCGAGGTCGAGACGATGCGTGATGCGACCGGGGTCCGCGGCGACGGCCGCTTCGAGATACCGCGTCGCCTCGGCCCAACTGGCCTGATCGAAAATTCTGCCTCCGAGCAGGTTGCGCGCGGCGAATCGCGTGAAGCCGTTCAACCGCATCACTTCCGCATTCCACACGCCAAGCACGTGCAGCGCGCCGGCATGACGCGCATCGATCGCAATGGCGGCCAGCGCCGCACTCCGGATCTCGGCAGCATACCGGACCCGATCGCGTGCACCAAGCGACAGTGCGGTGCGTCCCAGTGCGACGGCGAGCACGAAGTGTCCGTCCGCACCACCGGCGTTGGCGGCGACCGCACGACGGGCGTACCCTTCCGCCTTGGTGTTCAGCGCCGCGCGCTGCGCGCGATCGGGCGCCGATTCGCCAAGCTCCGACGCTTCACGTGATGCACGCCAGAGCAAGTCGTATCGTGCAGACTCGCCGGCGAGCGCGCGCTCGTATCGACCCAGTGCCGCACTCAAATTGCGCGCGGCACGATCACGCTCGGCCAGCGGCACGACGGTATCGTTCGACTGGGCAGCAGCGCGCGGCACGAACATGGCAGCGCATGACAGCACTGCGAGCAGCTGCGCGCGTCGCAGCAATGATGTCAGAAACATGTCGGTATTTTTCGAGGAACACGATGAGGAACCATGTGAAACAATCCACGCAGCGTACCCCGCGATACCCGATCCGGATCGACGCATGATCCTGCGCGACCTGATCGAGCGCAAGCGGGATGGCGGACGTCTGTCCGACGACGAACTGCGGAGCGTGGCGAATTCCGCCGCCGCCGGCTCGGTGCCTGACTATCAGCTGGCGGCGCTGCTGATGGCGATCTTCTTTCGCGGTCTCGATGGCCATGAGACGCGCGCACTGACAACCGCGATGCTGGGCTCCGGCCAGGTGCTGCAGCGGCCCGCCGGCGCGCCGCCGTGGATCGACAAGCACTCCACAGGTGGCGTCGGTGACAAGACATCACTGATTCTGGCTCCGCTGCTTGCCTCCGTCGGCGTGACGGTGCCGATGATGTCGGGGCGTGGTCTGGGCCACACCGGCGGCACGCTGGACAAGCTGGAAAGCATTCCCGGTTTTCGGACCGACCTCTCCCTGGCGCGGGCTGCGGCGCAGCTGGAACGCATCGGATGTGCGCTGATCGGCCAGACCGCGGAAATCGCGCCCGCTGATGGACGGCTCTACGCCCTGCGCGATGCCACGGCGACGGTGGAGTGCATTCAGCTGATCGCCGCCAGCATCATGAGCAAGAAGCTGGCGGAGGGACTCACGGGCCTCGTGCTCGACGTGAAGCGCGGGAGCGGTGCATTCCTCCCTGAACTCGATCGCGGGCTGGAGCTGGCGCGCACCATGATCGCGCTCGGCGAGGCCGCAGGGGTTCCCGTCGTGACGCTGCTCACGGCCATGGACCGACCGCTGGGCAATGCCTGTGGCAATGCGCTCGAGGTGCGCGAATGCATCGAGACGATGCGCGGGAACGGACCGGCAGACCTGTGGACGGTGACCGAGGCGCTCGCGATCGAGATGCTGCGACTGGCGCGGCCGACGATCACGGCGGAAGATGCCCGCACTATTTTGCTCGACGCGCTGCACAGCGGGGCGGCACTGGAGAAATTCCGCGAGATCGTGGCCGAACAGGGCGGCGACGTGCGCTGCATCGACGACCCCGGTCTGCTGCCGTCGGCACCCCACCTGGCCGACGTGCGGGCCACACGCAGCGGAGTCGTGCAGGCCATTCCGCCGCGACCGGTGGGACATGCGATCATCGCGCTGGGCGGTGGCCGGACCTCGAAGGATGATGTCGTGGACCCGGCCGTCGGCGTGGTGCTGCGCGTGCGCGTCGGCGATGCGGTGACGGCTGGTCAGCCCCTGGCGACGGTACACGCCCGCACGTCTGTCGCGCTCGCGGCAGCAATCGAGCGGCTGCGTGGCAGCGTCGCCGTGGGCGATGGGGCCCCGGTGAATGTGCTGCCGTGGGTCAGTCACCGGATCACCAGCACCGGCGAGGAGCTCCTGGGCCCCTAGCCCGCACCGGCTGCTCCGGCGATCTTTGCAATTGTTCGGCGCGCGGCCACCCCGTCGCGCGTCCGGGATCGGACCGCTCACACTGCACATCATCATGCTCAAGCTTCAGGCCCTCGCGGCACTGGGTGTCGCCCTCGCCGCCGCCGCCTTCTATGTGTTCTGGTTCTACATGGTCATGACGCCGGTGACGCCGGAGTCGGCGGGTCTGGACATTGGCTCGTCGAACATCGCGCGCCTTTCGGTCGGCGTGATCTTCGCCGCCATCATCTCGATCGGCATCGCCTTCTTCCGCCAGCTCTGGAACGGCGCGAAGAACGCCAAGCGGTAAGTGCACCGCCGCGCGCGTTGGCTGATCGTCACGCTCGCATGTGCTGCAGGCCATGCACTGCATGCGCAGCCGGCGCGTGCAGTACTCGATGGCCAGCGCGTCGTTCGCGCTGTTGACTCGCTCTGGTCGGCGGCGCTTGGACGGCAGACTCGCGCCGCTGACGGCCGGCCCGGTCCGCGACACTGGGTGCAGGGTGCGCGATACGAACTCCGCGCCAGCGTCGATCCGCGTGGCAAGACGTTGCGCAGCGAAGGCGTACTGCGGTATCGCAACCGCTCGCCCGACACGCTGCGTGTCATCGGATTGAACCTGGCGCAGAACCTGTTCAGGGCCGGCGCACCACACAATGAGAATGTGCCCGTGACCGGCGGGCTCGTCATGGATGCCTTCTGCGTCGCACGGTTGCGCGGCGCGGCGCCGGAGCGGCTTTGTGCCGCCGCCGGCGCGCCAGAGGTGACGCCGGACCTGCGCGTGAACTACACGGTCGCGTGGCTCAACCTGGCGGCCCCGTTGCTCCCCGGTGACTCGGTGGACATCCAGGCCCGCTGGCATTTCGCGATTCCGTCATCCGAGGCGCCGCGCCAGGGCACCGATGGCGGCGTGTCGCTGCTCGCGTACTGGTATCCCCAGTTCAGCGTGTACGACGACGTCGCGGGGTGGGACAGCGACCCCTATCTCGCCACGGGTGAATTCCACCAGGATCACGCCGACTACGACGTGCGCATCTCGGTGCCGGCCGGCTACCTCGTTGCCGCCACCGGCACGTTGCAGAACGCGGCCGATGTGCTGACGCCGACGGCGCATGCGCGGCTGCAGCGTGCGGCGCATTCCTCCGTGGCAGTGCCGATCGTGAACGACAGCCTGCGTAGCGCCGGCGCTGCCACGGTTGCCCCTGGGACACCTGCCGGGATGGAGTGGCACTTCCGGGCCGACAGCGTCCGCGACTTTGCGTTCTACATCTCGCGCGAGGTGACGTGGGACGCCATGGCTGCAGTGGTGCCGCGCGTCGCTGGCGCCGCGGGTCAGGACACTGTCCTCATCAACGCGTTCTACCGTCCGCGTGAACGAGCGTGGCGCAATGCGGCCGAGATGGGACGGCAAGGCATCGAGCATTTCTCGCGAGTGCTCTGGCGGTACCCGTGGCCACAACTCACGCTGGTGGAAGGCGTGGTGGCGGGTGGCATGGAATACCCGATGCTCACCGCCGTGTCGGTGGGCAATGACGCACGCGAGTTGCTCACGACCATCGGCCACGAGGTCGGGCACATGTGGTTCCCCATGCAGGTGAGCAGCGACGAGCGGCGCTTCGCCTGGATGGACGAGGGCATGGCAAGCTGGATGGAGCGCAGCCTGTTGCGGCAGGTGGATGGTCGTGACGGCGACGCTGAGAGCCTGCCGGATCTCTATCGCACGGTACTGGCAACGCGCGTCGAGCAATCCATGCTGACGCATGCCGATCACTACGCGAGTTCGCTGCGCTACACCGCGGCGAGCTACGACAAGCTGGTCGTCGTGCTGCGTGCGTTCAGCGCCGAGTATGGCGATGCCACGCTCGTGCAGGCGTTGCGCGCGTACGGGGCGGCGTGGTCCGGGCGTCACCCGTATCCACCGGACTTCACACGCATGGTGTTCGATGCTGCTGGGCCCGAGCGCGAGGCATTCGTGCAGGAATGGGTGCGCGGCACCGGCCACTTCGACGCGCGCATCGATGGCGTCGCGCGCATGGGCGACACGCTGATGGTGACCATCCGTAGCAGCGGTGGTGCGCATCTCTCGGTGCCCGTCGCGGTGACGCGAGTGGATGGCCGCGTGGAGCGCAGCGTGATTCCGGCGTTCCGCTTTCGCGAGCACGCGGTGCAGCTGCTGCGTGTCGGCGACGCGACGTCGGTGCGATCGATCGTGCTCGATCCGGACGGAGCGCGTCCCGACGTGAACGTCACGAACCAGCGCTGGACGCCGTAGCTGCGAAGTCACCGGCACTGGCTCTCGTAGCGGCAAGGGCAATGGCTCTGCCGCAGAACAGAGGCGCAGCCGCCGGGCTCCGTGCGAGGATTTCGTACAACTGCCACGGCGCGCCCAGGCGCACGGCCCGCATGCGACGCGGGCCGCCACGATGAGTGACGGCCCGCGTCGCACTGCACGAACGCCGGCAACTCAGACGTCGAGCACCGTCACGAAGCGCGCGTTGGCCTCGATGAACTGGCGCCGCGGCTCGACCGCGTCGCCCATCAGGGTCTGGAAGATCTGGTCGGCCATGACCGCGTCATCCATGCCGACGCGCAAAATCGTGCGGCGCTCGGGATCCATCGTGGTGCTACAGAGCTGCTCGGGGTTCATTTCGCCGAGTCCCTTGTAGCGCTGCACATACACGTTCTTGCGGGCGCCGCCGCCGCTGATTCGGTCCGTGTACATCTCGCGCTCGACTTCGTCGTACGCGTAGAACTCTTCCTTGCCACGCGAGACGCGATAAAGCGGCGGCTGTGCGATGTAGATGTAGCCGGCATCGATCAGCTCGGGCATCTGGCGGAAGAAGAACGTCAGCAGCAGCGTGCGGATGTGGGCGCCATCGACGTCGGCGTCCGTCATGATGATGATCTTGTGGTACCGCGTCTTCGTCAGGTCGAACTCGTCCTTGATGCCGCAGCCGAGCGCCGTGATGATGGTACGGATTTCCTCGTTGCTGAGCACCTTGTCGATGCGGGCCTTTTCCACGTTGATGATCTTGCCGCGCAGCGGCAGGATCGCCTGATTCTGGCGCTCGCGACCCTGCTTGGCCGACCCACCGGCCGAGTCACCCTCGACCAGGTACAGCTCGCAGAGGGAGGGCTCGGACAGCGAGCAGTCGGCGAGCTTGCCCGGCAGGTTGCCGATGTCGAGCGCGTTCTTCTTGCGCGTGAGGTCGCGTGCCTTGCGTGCGGCCTCGCGGGCGCGCGCCGCACTGACAGCCTTCTCGATGATGATGTTGCCGATCTTCGGATGCTCGTCGAGGAATTGCGCCAGGTGTTCCTGCACGATGCTGCGCACGATGCCTTCGACGCTCGGGTTGCCGAGCTTCGTCTTCGTCTGGCCTTCGAACTGCGGCTCGCGCACCTTCACCGAGAGCACGCAAGCGAGGCCTTCGCGCACGTCGTCACCCGTGAGCTTGATGCCGTCCTTGTCCTTCTTCGAGAGGCTGGAGCGCTCGATGTACTTGTTGACGACCGACGTCAGCGCGCTCTTGAAGCCGGTGAGGTGCGTGCCGCCTTCGTGCGTGTTGATGTTGTTGACGAACGAAAATGTGGTGTCGGCGTAGCCGTCGTTGTACTGCATGGCCAGCTCGATGGCGACGTCGTCACGCTCGGTGTCGATGTAGACGACCTCGGTGTGCAGCGCCTTCCGCTGGTTGTTCAGGAACTCCACCATCTCGCGCAGGCCGTTGACGGCCAGGAACGTTTCCGTCTTCTCCTTGTCCTCGCGCTCGTCGGTGAGCACGATCGTGACGCCCTTGTTCAGATACGACAGCTCGCGCATGCGGCTGGCAAGGATGCCGAAATCGTAGATCGTCTCGGTGAAGATCGTCACATCCGGCTTGAACCACACCGTTGTGCCTGTCTCGTTGGCGGGCACGTCGCGCGTCTGTCGCAACTTGGTAATGGTCTTGCCGCGCGAGAAGTCGATGTAGTGTTCCTTGCCGTCGCGCTTGACCCACACCTTGAGCGACTCGGACAGTGCGTTGACGCAGCTGACACCGACACCATGCAGGCCGCCCGAAACCTTGTAGCTGTTCTTGTCGAACTTGCCGCCCGCGTGCAGCACCGTGAGGGCAAGCTCAACGGCCGGGATGCCGGCCTTGGTGTTGTTCTCCACCGGAATGCCACGCCCATTGTCGACGACGGTGATCGAGTCGTCCTTGTGGATCGTGACACTGACCGCGTTGGCGTAGCCGGCGAGCGCCTCGTCAATCGAGTTGTCCACCACTTCGTACACGAGGTGATGGAGGCCGCGCGAGCCGGTGGAACCGATGTACATGCCGGGGCGCAGGCGGACCGCCTCGAGCCCTTCGAGCGCCTGAATGTCGTCGCCACCGTACGCGCCACGGTTTCCGTTCTCGTCTGCCATGCTGCTCCCTTCGCTGCGGGTCTGACGGCCGACCGTAGAAATTCCGAATGGAATCGTGGCCGGAAGCTCTCGCAAGCTAGTGGATTGAGGTCGGCAAGGCAACTGCGCGCACATCATGTAAGTCTATGCCGCACATGCGCTTACGGATTCAGCTGCGGTCGCTCGCCGCGGGTTGTGCCGGCGTGATGACGGCGCTGTGCTGGCGTGATGGGCTGTCCCTCCATTGAGATCGGAGGCATGCATGCACGCTGAAGGACCTTGCCCATCGCAATGTGAATGGGGCCACCCCGCCGGATCAACTACGCCCGCCGTTACTGTATCGGCGCTACGGCGTCCATTGTGCGAGCAAATCGCACGATGCGACCCGTCGCCGGACTGCCTCGAGCAGCCGACGTTGGACGCGCTCACTCCACCACGCTTATCCTGGAGCAGGATCCATGTTCGGTTCACGTCGCACCGCCACGAGAGCTCTCGCATTCGCCTCGCTCGTATTTCTCTTTGCCGGCTGCGGCGACGAACCGTCGGCGCCGCTGGCACAGTTTCAGCCGGAAGTCACGAACGCCACCGATTCCTTCCAGGCGCAGGCCACCGGAGTTACTGGAGCCTCCGGCACCGTGAGCTACAGGTGGGTGAACACCGGCACTCGCGCCACGATCAATCATTCGACCACCACGCGCGGTGGTAGTGTAATACTGACTATTCGCGACGCCGCCAACACGGTGGTTTATACGCGCGCGCTGTCGCCAAGCCTCAATGAGCCAACCACCGTCGGCGTGAGCGGCACCTGGACGCTGCAGCTCACGACGGACAACTACGCGGGCACCATGAACTTCCGGGTTCAAAAGCTCTAGCAGCTGGAGATGAACCGGGTGCGGGCGGGATCGCACGCCGGCTTGGCCGGTTGCGCCCGCGCGCAGCCGACAGCGCTTGCGTGCAGCGTCGCTTGTACCACGCGAACATCCCGGCATGGCCCAGCGCGTGACGACCTTCACGGCCATGGGTTCGCTACCTTGAGTGGTGTTCGCCGCAGGCGATTCGTGCACGAGGCACGGGTGAGTTTGGCGCCATGCTTCCCCTCCTTCAGGATCGCTTCATGTTCGTCCATGCCGTGTACTTCTGGCTTCGCGCCGACCTGTCTGCGACCGACCGCGCGCACTATGCCGCGTGGCTGCCGAAGCTCTGTGCACTACCCGGCGTTCGGTCCGGCCACTTCGGCGTGCCGGCCGACACGGATCGCGCCGTGATCGATCGCAGCTACTCGTATGGCATGGTGCTGGTGTTTGACGATGCGGCGGCCGAGCAGGCGTACCAGGTGGACCCGGAGCACGAGCGCTTCCGTGCCGAGTGCGGCGCGTTCTGGACGCAGGTCAAGATCTTCGACACGGTCGGGCAGTAGCACGGGTCATTGGGGAGACGATGAGCGACGTCGCGCCGCGCGAACATTCCAACGACATCCCGAACGTCGTGGCACCGCCACCGCTGATCTTCGGAATTCCGCTGCTGCTCGGGCTTCTCGCAAATCACTGGTGGCCGCAGGCACTGCTGCCGCGGCCCTGGCCGGCCGTCGTGGGCCTGATCCTCGTGTCAATCAGTGTGTTGTTTCTCATGCCGGCACTGCGTGCATTCAAGCGTGCACGCACCAATCCCAAACCGTGGAAGCCGACGACGGCCCTCGTGCGGAATGGGCCATACCGCGTCACACGCAACCCGATGTACGTCGGCTTCGCGAGCCTCTATCTCGGCGTCACGCTGTGGGCCAACACGGCCTGGCCTCTCGTCGCGCTGCCTGCGGTGCTGGTGGTGACGGACATGCTGGTCATCCGGCGCGAAGAACGGTACCTGTCACGAAAATTCGGCGACGAGTATGCGGAGTACGCCAGACGGGTGCGGCGCTGGCTCTGAACGACACACACTCCGCGCCGTGCCGCATCAGGATCGACCGAGCCTGAACCGGAGCTGCTTCACCGGCGCTCGGCTGGGCGTGGCGTTCAGTCGCTGCAGCAGCGTGGGTGCGAGCAGGCTCAACTCGTTCATCCACGCGGCAGTAGTCACGCGCACCCACAGCACACCATCGGCGGTCACGGACAGCGGCTCCGTCACTGACGCGATCTGCGCGCCGACCGCTGCCGACCAATCGTTCATCGCGCCGACCTGCGCGAGGCGTTCCGACATGCCCTTCTGTGCAAGCACCTGCGCCATCACGTCGGCGATGCTCATGGGCTGACTCTGCTTCGGCGGCATGCTCATGCGTCGGGCCTCAGCGTACCCTGATGCACGCGCACGGTCTGCAATCCGGTGAGCGCACGCGGAATGTCCTCGCTGCGTGGCACGGCCAGCACGACCTGTCCCAGTCCGCGACTTCCGAGCAGCCCCAGGATGCGCGCGCTGCGATCGGCATCGAGCTCGGCGAACGGATCGTCCAGCAGCAGCAGCGGCGCGGTGCCG
>JACMPK010000145.1 GCA_014377535.1 Gemmatimonadaceae bacterium | reverse complement strand
TCGCCGGGAAGGACGCGCTGGCCCTGGCGCGCGATATCCTTGCGTTGGATCAGGAGCAGTTCAGCGCAGCGTTCCGGAAGTCGCCGATCAAGCGGGCGAAGCTGGCGGGGTTGCAGCGGAATGCGGCGGTGGTACTGACCAACGACGCGCACGCTGACGAAAGTCGGGTTTGACGTCCCAACCGCGACGGAGACCCTCCGCAGCCATGCTCCTGAGCCTCCGCGGAGACGGTGCGAGGCGGATCAGGACGTGGCGGTCGTCGGCTTCTGCCGGTGCGTCCGCCACTTGGCCGGTGCTTCGGCCGAGTGTCAGCGACGCAGCACCGACTCCACGATGGCTGCGCCACGGGGATGCTTCCGCAGTCGGTCGTAGCGCCCGGACGCGATGTAACCCGGCAGCCACGGATCGTGCACATCGCGCGCACGCACGAGGAGCGCGAGCGCCGCATCCGTGTCACCGAGCTGTTCCAGCGTCGCCGCCAGCACGCCCATCGGCGGTAACTGGCCGCCACTGCTCGCCCGCATGCGGTCAAGCATCACCCGCGCCCGCACGCCATCGCCGGCGCGCGCGTACACATAGGCAAGAAGCGCGTGATACTCCGTCGCCGGTGCCGTCGGAATGGCGCTCACGAGTTGCTCCATCGTGGCTGTCGCCTCGGCGACGCGGCCCAGACCCAGGAGCGCTTCGCCGTGCACGCTTCGCGCGAGCAGAAAGGTGGAGTCGAGCGAGGGCACCGCGTTCGCCACGGAATCGGCGGCAGCGTAGTTCCGCTCGTACATGTAGACCTGCGCGTCGAAGGTACGCATGATCAGCGATGCCGGCTCGGCCGCACGGCCTCGCGCAACGAAGCGGTGCGCCTCGGCGAAGTTGCCGCGCCACGCCAGATGGATGCCGTGCCAGCCCAGTGCCGTGGCAAGGCTCGGGTCCAGCGCAATCGCCCGGGTCAACTGCGAATCCGCTTGCGGCATGCGGCCCTGCGTCGCCGACACCCATCCCAGCGCTGCGTACGCCTCAGCGATCGTCGAGTCGGTGGCCAGCGCGCGCTGCGCCGCGCGGATCGCTTGCGCCTGGCGTGCATCGGGGCCGTCGAAGATGTAGTTCGACGACACTGCGTACGTCATCGCGAGTACGGCGCGCGCGCGCGCAAACTCCGGATCGCGAGCGACGGCGGCTTCGAGGACGGCAATGCCTTGCGCGAGACTCACCGCGCTGCGTCGGTTGAACAGGACGAGGCCCTGCAGATACAGGGCGTATGTTTCGGGATCGGTGGTCGCAGCGCGACCCGCCGCGCTGACGACACGGGGCGCACCGGCACCATTCAGCTGTGTCGCCACGGCACGGGCAATCTCGTCCTGCACCGCGAACACGTTCGCGATGGGTCGATCGTATCGCTCCGTCCAGCGCACCGCACCGTCCGACGCCGACAGCAGGGAGACATTGATGCGGATCTGTCCTTCGGCACGCTGCACGCTACCGGACAGCAGTGTCCCCACACCCAGCTCACGTGCAATCGTCCGTTCATCCATGCCGCGCGCGAGTAAGGCTCCCGCACTCGTGCGCCCGATCACGCGCACACCGCTCTGCGTGAGCGCGCGCGTCATTTCCTCCGCGAGGCCGATGCCGAAATAGTCGTCAGCCTTGTCACCGCTGAGATTCGCCAGTGGCAGCACCGCGATCGATCGGTTGGTGTCCACGGCGGCGACACCTGTCGGCGCGCCCGTCAACACACTGCGACCGCGCGATGCCAGCCACAGCACGACCGCGACAAGCACCAGCGCGCCACCGGCGAGCAACGGATTGCGGCGCCCCCCGGCCTGCCGCGGGGCCGCACGCCCACCGGCGGACTGCGGCACGCTACCGTCACCCGCGCCCGGCGTGAAGACGCCGACCAGGGCCTGCACCATCTCATCCGCGCGCTGCGGACGGGCGTCCGGCTCTTTCTCGAGGCAGCGGGCAATGAGCCGTGCCAGTGGCGCCGGGACATCGCTCCGGATCTCGCTCACCAGTCGCGGCGTCTCCGTGAGATGCGCCGTCAGGACGCGCTGCGCCGAGTCGCGCACGAACGGCGGTGTACCGGTGAGCAGCTCGTACGCCATGCACCCCCACGCATACAGATCTGCGCGCGCATCCACGTCGGCATCACCGGCGATCTGCTCTGGTGCCATGTACGTCGGAGTGCCGATGGCCACGCCGGCCTGCGTCAGCGTCGCACCGCCACCGTGCGTGCGCGAGGCGGAGAGCGCCTTCGCGATGCCGAAGTCCGTGACGACGGCGGTGCCATGCGACAGCAAGACGTTGTCGGGCTTGATGTCGCGATGTACGACACCGCGTGCGTGTGCGTACGACAGCGCGCGTGCCACATCACGCAGCACGCCGACGCATTCCGCGAGGGTCAGGGCTGGCAGCGTGGCGAGCCGGGTGCGCAACGACTCGCCTGCGACGAAGGGCATCGTGAAGTACGGAACACCATCGGCGGTACCAGCGGTGAGCAGCGGGACGATGTTGGCCTGACTGAGTGAGGCGGCCAGCTGGATCTCGCGATTGAAGCGCTCGAAGCTCACGCCAGCGGCGACGTCGTCGGGCAGCACCTTGATCACGACGTCGCGATTGAGTCCGACTTCACGCGCCAGAAACACTCGCGACATCCCACCCCCACCGAGTTCGCGCTCGATGGAGTACTGGCGTCCCAATGCGGCGCTGAGGCGGATCGCGGCCTCGCTCATGCCGCAATCGTCTCGACGGCGTACTTCCGGAAGATCTTGTCTGCCGTCAGAACAGGGAGCGACTCGAGCTGCGCCTGTGCGATGAGCAGACGATCAAACGGATCGGCGTGGTGCGCTGGCAGCGTCGCGACGTGCAGTGCGTGGCTGTGATACACAGGAAGTGGCGTGATACCCATGCTCGTCATCAAGCGAGCGATGTATTCGACCGGCGGTTCCGGCAGCGTCAGCTTGCCGAGTGCGTGCTTGATGGCAATCTCCCACGCGCTGGCCGCCGACAGCACCAATTCATGATCGGCAGCCACGACCATGGCTCGGCTGCGCTTCGAGAGGCGTTCCGGCGAGGCGAGCATCCACAGCCAGACTTGCGTATCGAGCAGAATCTTCACGCGGTCGCTCAGCGCGTGAACGACGTCAGCAGCTCCGCTGGCAACGGCGCGTCGAAGTCATCGGCGACCACGAGGCGACCAGCCTCTGTACCCAGGACACGCGACGTCGGGCTCGGGACGATAGGCACCAGACGCGCCACCGGCACGCCGGCTCGTGCAATGAGCACCTCGTCACCATGGGCCACCTGCTCGAGCAGCTTCGAGAGCTGCGTCTTTGCTTCGTGAATGTTGTAGGTGCGAGGGGGTGGACGAATCATGGAGTGACATTAGCTAAGCTGTCGGACTAAGGCAACGGGCTGCGGCGTCACCGACGATGCCGGTCGCCGCGTGACCGGCGCGACGGGGACCAGCGTCCACCCCGAGTGTCGGCGGGCAAGGCGCGGCGACCGTTGCGCAGGTCAGCGCTGCCGAGGACGCCTCGGCCGATCAGAACGACTGTTCGCGACGTGCGATGTCGATTCGGCCCCGGCGGCGCAGCATCACGAGGGCGAATTCCCCGCCGTGGTCTGCGCGACGCCCCCGTGTCATCGAGTAGGCTGCGGGAGCGTGTGACTCCCGCTGGTGATGGCGATCTCAAAACGGGTATACCGACACATCTCCCAGAGCGTGTGTCCGTGGAACCGGAAGTTCTCGGTTGAACTCGCGGACGATCCGCCGTTCCGGTCGCGTGAGTTCCTCGCATGGAAGGACGCGGTGACGCTGGCGCGGGACATCCTAGCCCGGATTTCTCACCAGGGTATTGCATAACAGCCGCCCGATGTGGCATAAGGTGTTTGTCGAGAACGCCTTACACACACATCGGAGACGGCTGTTATGTCCACAGAGTGTACGACCGGGGCACTGCCGTTTCAAGG
>JACMPK010000144.1 GCA_014377535.1 Gemmatimonadaceae bacterium | reverse complement strand
TCCTCGGCTCGCGCCGTGTGTGCGGCGTCCGTATTCTGCGCGTACGTGAAGGCGGTAGGGCACAGTGTCGCCACCAGCAGCGCCAGACATGCGACGGCCGAGCGTGATCGGGTGGTGGTGCAATTCGACAGGTCAGCCACGGCGCTGCTCCGATGATGTGCAGAGTTCGAGCACAAGTGACGACAGCACCTGCTCGTCGTTCGACGCGCGCGTGTCCTTCAGCCGCTCGTCTGCTCGAAGTATCGCCCGCAACCCCGTCTCCGCTTCAGCGACCGTCCAGCGCGGCACATGCTTCGTCCACGCCGCCGTCGCCTCGCCCCACGGCCGTCCCGGGAATGCGCCGGTGCGCTTGAGCAGGTCGAAATACTCCTTCGCCAGGCGGTTCAGCGGCACGCCCTTCGCGCGCTGCGCCGCGCCCCAGCCCAGCGCGGCGGTCTGCGTCGCGAGCGCCATCGCCAGGCCCACACCAGTGGTCTTCGGCAGCGCGAGCACCGGTCCCACCAGCGCAACGGCCTTCGTCACATCGCGCGACGCGACGGCATCCAGCAGGTCGCTCGACGTCTCGCCATGCCGCACGCCCACGACGTCCTCGATCACCGCCTCGTCGATCACGCCGCCCATCGTGTAGCTGGCCGCCTTGTCCAGCTCCATCATCAGCGACCCGGCGTCGTCACCCACGGCACCTTGCAGCAGCGCTGCCGCCCCAGCCGTGATCTGCGCACCAAATCGCTCTGACGTCTGTTTGATGATCCACTTCGTCAGCTCGTCGCCGCTGACGGCGTTCACCTGCAAGCTGAAGCAGCGCGACGTGAGCGGCGCATCGGGCTTTACGCCCACCGGCATGGTGAGCGCGACGACGAGATCGGCGGAAGGCTTCGTGAGGTATCGATCCAGCGCAGCACGTGCTGGCTTCTTCATGCCGCTCACGTCGCGAATCACCACGACACGGCGATCAGCCATCATCGGTGGCGTGCCAAGCATGGTCGACACGGCATCGGCATCCAGGTCGGGTCCGCGCAACTGGTCGAGGTTGAAGTCTTTCGTCACCTCGTCCACCGCGCCCGTCAGCAGCGCACGCAACGCGGCGTCCTTCCGCCACTCGTCGTCACCCCAGAAGAGGTACGCGGGCGCAAAAGCACGATCCTTGATCTGCGTGAGGAATTGCCTCGTGATGTCCTTCGACGACATGCGACAAATATAGCCGTCGCCGCGCAGACACCTTCAGCCGCTTTAACGAATCGCGCCCTTGAACGTCACAGGCTGCACGTCACCGAATTCCATTGCCGCGAATCGATACGCGGCATGCGCGGCCATCTGTGCGGCGGGCCACAGTGGTGCCGTCGCCGCGAGTGACGTCGACGTCGCGTCACCGGTGCCTGCCAGATCCGCACCATCAAGCAGCGGATCGTCCGACAACGGCAGCAGCGCGCCACCCTCAGGCCGGATCGGCCGCATCGGCGGCATCGTGGCCAGCGCGCCCAGTGGCACCTTCGCCATGGACGACGTCATGCCACCCAGGTTCGCGCTCCCTTCAACAAGACCCGCCTCGTACCTCGAGGCCTCGCCGCCGGCAGCACCAGTCCGCAACAGCGACGCCGCAGACACACTCGTGGTACCACTACGGGCCACGAGCGATCCACCGACCGTCACCAGCAGCGCTGCAGCGATTCGCGCCCAGACCTTCCCCCCGCCAAGCCGCAGCGAGCGCTCTGCATGCGACGGCTTCAGCTCGGCAATCCGATGTCGGCGTTCTTCGGCGATCCGCTGTGCGAGCCGTGTCGAAAAATCCGCTGAGCATTCGATCGGAGGGGCATTTCGCGCGACGAGGAGCGCGCGGCGGGCCAAGGTATCGAACCGGGCACAGGGCGCACAATCGGCCAGATGCGCGCTGAGGCGGTCTGCGTCACGTGAGCCGAGTACGTCATCGACCCAGTCACCATGCAACGATCGAAAGGCGCGGCAATCCATAGGTGACCGACTCTACACACGGGTACACCAGCAGTTCCAGCAGTCCGCGGAATTGAGCCGATGTGTAGCGAAAGCACAAACGCTCCCGGAAGAAAGTCTCCGGAAGCGCTGGTCGGACTGTCGAATTTTGCCTTTCACCCTCGAGGTGACCACCAACTCTCCTCGACGGGCGCCGATTTCAAGTTACCGAAGCGCCGGGGCAATACGCTCGGCAAAGCTGGCTCGCGCCCGGTTCAGCCGCGACTTCACCGTGCCAAGGTTCACGCCCGTGATTTCGGCAATCTCCTCGTAGCTCTTGCCTTCCAGCTCCCGCAACACAAAGACCTCGCGGTGATGCGCTGGCAACGTACCGACGACACCCTCAACGGCTTCCTGCAGGTAGCGCTTGTGGTACGCGTCATCCGGTCGGGCAGCCACGTCCTCAAAATCGAGCGGACGCTCCTCGTCATCGGCAAACTTGTCGCGAACCGACTGAAACAGGACCAACGGATTGCGCGAGCGATTGCGCAGTTCGTTCTTGGCCAGGTTCGACGCGATGGTGTAAATCCACGTACTGAACTTCTTCGACGCATCGAAACGGTGCAGGTGGCGGTACACTCGGATGAAAACCTCCTGCACCAGGTCTTCAGCCTTCTCCCGATCCCCGATCGTCCGGTAGATGAAATTCAGCAGTCGCGTCTGGTAGCGCTCCACGAGCAATTCAAACGCAATCTCTTCACCTGCCAGGAACGCCGCGACGACGTCTGCATCGTCAGCTGCACGCATCCGCTCACGACGCGTGGGAGCTGGCGCGCTGGCTAGCGCCTTCGACTGCGAATGCAGCGACAGGACTCCGGTCTTACGTGCGAGCTCGGCCATGTGAATCTCCCGGCAGAAGTACGACATCGGTGGTCGATCATGCTGACGGACCGTCAGATGTTCCCTACCAACTACGGCACGGCGCGTGCCGCGGATTCTCCGGCGTGATAAAATTCTGTAAGTCTTGTATCTACAACGGCTTACAGATTGCCTTCAATGGCAAAGACGACGACCTGTCTATTTTTATGGACATTTCGGCAGTTGTTCTGACCTGCCCTCAGGACAGCGTCTGCCGTCGGATGGAGTGCATCTTGTTGCCTCACGCCCGTACCGACAAAGGGCAAGTTGCGAACGCAGCCCCGGGAAAACGTTGCCGTCGACTGCACGATGTGAGCGGTCCGCGTGAAGATGCCGGGGCGACATACGCATCGCCTCGGCAATTCAGCTCACACCCGAAACCCCGCCGCGTACAGAATTCCCAGCGCCGTCTTCGCGTCCTTGATTCGCCCATTCCGCACCATCTCCAAGGCCTGACTCAGCGGTACAATCTCGACCGAGATGAACTCGTCCGCCTCCATCTGCGCCTCCCCGCGGGTCAAGTCATACGCGAGAAAGAGGTGAATCTTTTCGTCGGTGAAGCCCGGCGTCGTGAACATCGTGTGCATGTGCTCGAGCACGCCGGCAGTGCACCCCGTCTCCTCGTGCAATTCACGCGCAGCACACACCTCCGGCGCCTCGCCATCCTCGAGCCGACCGGCCGGAATTTCGTACAAAAAATCAAGCGCCGCGTACCGGTACTGCTTGATCAGCATGAGCTGCGGATCGGGACCGGTGGGATCGCTCAAAAACGGCACGATCGCGCTCGCACCAGGATGTCGCACCATCTCCAGCTCTCCCACGGAACCGTCCGGATAGCGGACGGTATCGAGGTCCAGGCTGATCACGCGCCCGGTGTATGCGCGACGCGTGGAAACCTGCCCGGGCTCAATGGCGCCCGCTCTGTTCTGGTCTGTCATCATGCTTGCTGTATGGGTGACGTCCCGCTCAACGGCTTCGACGCACGCCCGATCGGTGATCAAGGAGTTCAACAAGATCTCCGACCCCTTCACGGAAATGCGTGCCCGACTCGCTGGCGTCGCCAGCGCGAGATGTACCGAATGAACCACGCGAGATCAAAAGCCGTGCCTCACGCAGAGCGGTCACTGCCCCAAAGCGTCGATGGGATCCACCACCGTCACCAGCCCATGTCCCAACGCCGACAGGTCCGAGCTGATCGAGTCCGCATCACCGACCGCCACGACCTGCAGCCGATCGGGGTGCAGATGCACCTCTGAGGCCTTCAGTATCTGCTCTGCAGTCACTGCCCTGATACTGGCGCGATAGGTGTCGTAGTAATCTGCCGGCAACCCGAAGATCGACTGGCTCGCCAGCGCCGATGCAATGGCCCTCGTGCTCTCGAACCGTATCGGAAAGACGCCGTCGAGGTAGCTCTTCGCCAGCGACAGCTCGCTCGCCGTCACGGGTTCGGCCCTGATCTTCTCGAACTCGTTCAGAATCTCACGCACTGCCTTCGCGCTCACGTCGCTCTGCACGGCCGCGTCCATCGAGAACGGACCGGCCCAGCGACGCCAGTCGAACCCGCTATGCGCGCCGTACGTGTAGGCATGCTCCTCGCGCAGGTTCAAATTCAGCCGGCTGGAGAAGAGTCCGCCCAGGATCGCGTTGCAGAGCACCAGCGGGAAATAGTCCGGCGTGAGGCGCCTTGGTCCCACATGCCCAACCCGCAGCTCGCTCTGCGGCGCGTCGATCTTCCGCACGATTCGCACGCCCCGCGCTGTCAGCAGGGTGGTGTCGGGTGCCGATGAGTCGGACGGGCGCGTTCCGGTCCAGTCGCCGAGCACTTTCGTTACCAGCGCGATTCCCCCGTCAACCGACACATCGCCCACCAGCACGACGGTCGTCACGACTGGCGAGTACCGATCCGCGTGAAAGGCGCGCAGCTGATCCAGCGTCAGCGCGCGCACCGACTGCTCGGTGCCGCCATCCGGCTTCGCATAGCGCGCGCCCGGCGCGTAGATCACCTGCGCGAACGCTTCGTCCGCCAGTGACCGCGGCTCGCTGCGCTGCTGCAGCAGGTCGGCCAGGCGCTCCGTACGCAGGCGCTGAAACTCGTCCTCCGGCAGCGACGGATCGGTCAGCCCCCGCGCCAGCACCGAGATCGCCTCGGGCAGACGCGACGACAGCGTAGTGAGCTTTACCACGCTCGAGTCCCAATCCGCACCGGAATCGAGCGAGCTGCCCATCAGCTCCACCAGTTCGGCCAGCGCCGCACCGGTCAGGTCACCCGTGCCTTCGGTAACCAGACTCGCGGTCAGCTGCGCAACACCTTCCTGCCCAACGGGGTCCGCGACGGAGCCGGCATCGACCAGCGCCAGCACCGTCACCAACGGCAGCTTCCGCTGCGGCGCGATCACGATGCGCAAGCCGTTTGGCAGCGTGACACTTTCAAATGCGGGAAAGGTGTAGGCGCGCGGAGCGCCCGGTGTCGGACGCACCGACATGTCGATCGCGGTCACGCGGCTTCCTCCTGTGCTACCGGCTGTTGGGGCACATACAGCAGCGTCGCGCGGTTGTCCGAGGTGCACCATTCCTTCGCGAACGCAGTGACCTCGGACGCCGTCACGCGCTGGTAGCGCGCGGGCTGCTCGTTCACCAACGCCGCGTCACCGAAGTAAGTCGCAAATTTCGACAGCGTATCCGCGCGTTCCTGCGCACTCTGCAGCGACGACACGAAGTCCGTCTCGATCAGCGCCAGCGCGCGCGCAATTTCCGCGTCCGTCACCCCATCCAGCGCAAACGCATCCAGCTCGTCGTGTACCGCCTGCTCCAGCCGGTCAGGCGTCACGTTCGCATTCGCCGTTGCGTCCACCACGAACAGGTCGGCGCCTTTGGTCAGGTCGAAGGTGTACGCGCCCGCATCGGCCGCGACCTGCAACTCACGCACGAGTCGGCGATACAGGCGGCTGCCCTTGCGCATGCCAAGCACCGCGGCAGCTACACTCGCTGCATACCACGCATCACTGCCAGACGGCGGAATGCGCATCGCGACGATTGCGCGCGGCAGCTGCACATCATCTTCCACCACTTCACGCATCGGGCGTTCGAATCGAGGCGGCACCGCAAAGTCAGGACGCGATGGCGGCGATGCATTGCGCGGAATCGCGCCGAAATACTGATGCACCAACGCGCGCGCCTCGGCAGGATCGAAATCACCAGCGATGGTCAGCACTGCATTGTCGGGCGTGTACCAGGTCGTGAAAAACTCGGCCACATCCTGCAGCGAGGCTTCGCTGAGGTGCTCCATAGACCCGATCAGCGAGTGGTGATACGGATGTGTGGACGGAAACGTGAGCGCCGGAAGCTTTTCCCACCACGTGCCGTATGGCTGGTTGTCCACGCTCCAGCGTCGCTCGTTCTTCACCACGTCACGCTGCGTGTCCAGCTTCTGCTGCGTCAACGCCGGCAGGAGGCACCCCATTCGGACGGCCTCCAGCCACAATGCAATCGCGAGCTGGTTGCTCGGCACCGTCTCGTAATAATTCGTGCGATCCAGCCAGGTGGATCCGTTGAGCGTGCCACCAGCCCGCTGCACCAACTCGAAGTGCTCGTTGGCCTCGACGTTGGCCGAGCCCTGAAAAAGCATGTGCTCGAAAAGATGTGCGAAGCCTGTACGACCTTCGCGTTCGTTCGCACTGCCCACGTGGTACCAGAGGTTCACCGCGACGAGCGGCGCGACATGATCCTCAGAATAGGTGACACGGAGTCCGTTGGCGAGCGTCTCGGTTTCAATCGGTATCTGCATATGCCCTCAAAGATACCGACCCCGCAACGCATCTGCGCTGCGAGGTCTGATCAAATCTCCGTGCGACGACATTGCGTGCCGTGCGGCCATCCCGTGCAGTACCACGGCCCGGAGCTCTCGCCTGCCTGTGAGCACGCGAGGCCGAGGAGCCCATGTTCGAGTCAGTAACCCGGGTCGCGCGCCCAACCCGACGAACCACCCAGCGTCAGCCCCGCTCGCATCACGAATGCGCCACCCTTGGCGCGCGTGTCATCAGCGATACGCTTGCCGGCACGCAAATACTGATAGCCGCCGCCCACATTCAGCTGCACGCCTTTGGCAAGGAAGATCAGCGAGCCGACGCCACCGCCAAGCTGCGTGCTGTTCGATGTGAATTCCGCACCGCCAATGGTCTCCGCGCGTTCCAGCACGCCGCCGCGACCGTACAGGTACGGCGTGAAGTTCGACGCGGCGAACGGCAGTGCGAGTCGCGGCTCAACGAAGAAGCCCGACAGCGTGGCCTGTCGCGACGTGCCTGCGACGTCATGCCATGAGCGCTGATAGCCCGCCGAGACCGAGAGGTTGCTGATGCCGACCGTGAACATGGCCTCGGCGCCGCGCCCGTCGTTCAGGTCCGAATAAACGTTTCCCTGCAGCGCCTGGAAGTTGGCGCCGCCTTCGACGCTGAAGATCGGCGCCTGCCGCTGCTGCGCAACGAGCGGCGCAGCGGACGCGAGGAGTACGAGTGACGCGAGTGTCATACGGCGAGCGGACATGGCAGTTCTCCGTGAAGGTTCCGCAGCGGAAGCGCGGCTGTAATGCGTGCACCTCAGCAGAAGCACAGCGAGTGCCGTCGCCTTTGCGTGTGTAAATCCATGTCGCACAGGCAGTTGCGTTTTCTGCCCACTCGTTCATGTCCTCTTTGAGTGACACAGTCATGTCGCGTTCTGGTGCAGATCTCTCACTTCTGCTTGGCTGCGGCTGTTCCTCTTCTCACACGGAGTTGCGGAGCCACGGCGGGCGTGGTCGCTTGTGCCGCGCATTCACTCATCAAGCGCCGCTCAAGCCTCACGCAGGGTCAGGGCGAACGCACCTGACGGCCGCACTCGTCAGCCACGGACAGGCGCAAGGCTCTCGGGGCGGAGAGCCTGCGCACGCAGGTCCCGAGACGCTTCGTCATTCTCTGCGCGATCACGACGCCGTCGCATCCGTGAACAGCAATCAGCTGCCGTTCACTCTGTCTCCGTGCCTTCGAACCTCGAAGTGAGACAAGGAAGTCGTGCCCGACTCAGACCGCCACTCGGCGCACAAAGCGCGGAAGGTGCGAGGCGGAGTGGAGGAAACACGAACTAGAGATCCGCGACAGGATTCCGGCGCAGCTCCTTGGGCAGACCCTCGAACAGCGGCGTCAGCTCCGCCGCTTTTTCAAGGCTGGTGACAAACGTCACGCCCGGCAGGCTCACGACCAGCAGCGAATTGACGCCGTACACGACCACGCGACCCGCTTCGGTATGCACCACGTTCGACTCCGCACCCACCAGCAGCGCGTCGCCGATCACACCGTTGCCGGTGTCATCCAGCTCGCGGACGCGACGAAGGCATGCCCACGTCCCAACGTCGTCCCAACCGAATGACGACGGAATGCAGACGAGCGAATCGATGCGCTCGAGCAGGCCGCGCTCGATGGACACTGACTGCACCATGCCGAAGAACCGATCCACCTTGCCTGACGTCAGATACGCCAAGCCGTCGGCCAGCTCTGTCGTGTGGGCCTGCAGCGCATCCATGACGGCGCCGGCCTGCCACACGTAAATGCCCGCATTCCACATCGCACCTTCTGCAATGAATTCCTCGGCTTGCAGCGGACCCGGCTTTTCGACGAACCGCGCGACGGTGCAGGCACCACCCTCGGACATCGTGATGCCGGGCTCCAGCTCGGCACCGCCCAGCATGTAGCCAAAACCTGTATCAGGTCGCGTGGGACGGGTTCCAATGGCGACCAGGGGCGCATCATCAGCCGTGGCATGCGTGGCGGCGCGCCGGATCGAACGCCGAAACTCGTCTTCGTACTGCGCCGACAGGTCGGCGTGCAGCGCGCAGAAGACCGTGCTGCGACCGGTGCGGTTGATGATTTCCTGTGCCCCCCACGCCAGCGCCGCCGCGGTGCCAAGCGGCCGCGGCTCGACGAGCATGTTTTTCTCGGGCAGGTCTGGAATTGCCGCGCGGACGGCATCGGCAATGTCTGCGCTCGTCAGCACCAGTGTCCGTTCTGGCGGAATCAGCGGCTGCAGCCGGCGCAGCGTGTCCGCAATCAACGGTCGGTCACCAACCAGGCAGAGCAGTGGCTTGGGACGCAACGGCGTACTGAGCGGCCAGAACCGCGTCCCGATGCCACCGGCGAAAACCACCGCCCAGAGCGTACTGTCGGTACCGAGCTCCGAATCGGAGTCCGACTGCTCGCTCGTCATGAACGCAAGCTCCGCTTCGTCGAACGTCGTGGTGGTACTGCCGGGAACGCCGGGCGACGGCTGGCCCGGCATGGACGAATGTGGTTGCTCAGCCATCGACTCTCAGCTCCAGATGCGGTTCCTCACCTGCTGCGCCACGTGAGCGCCGCACAGGTGGCCGACGTTTGCGAAAGTCGAATGAAAGCGCACGTCGCCCCGGCTGACCAGTGAGCGGCGCCGCACGCACCCACCCGTACACGCCACCCGGCACCTGCAACCGTCTTCACACCGGTTCGCTGCTGCCCTCTCCAGCGCCATTTGCCATGCAATCTCGCCGCAGCAGTCTCGAGTCCACGCCGTCACCACGACCGAGAATACCATCGCCTCTCCAGTCGCCAACTCCGCTAGCGTCGCTGTCATCACTGCCATTGCCATTGCAGTAGCCGTTGCAGTGACAGTCGGAGACGGAGTCGCAGTTCTCGAAACCCACCGATTCGACCACCAGCAACCGCCGCATCACGCACCGACCATCAGCCGTTCTGCGAAAATTCTCTCCAGGCCAGCACGACAACACGGCTGTTGTACGCCAAGCAATTCTACGTCAAAGCCGTCGACGATCTTTCGATCCCGGCTCCACGATCTCACAAAAAAACGCCGGCCCGCAGAATGCCTGCGAGCCGGACGTTTTGACCAGCATGACCGAGAATGCTATGGGCGGAAATTGACACCGAACGACACGGGAATGAGCCGCGACGCATTTCCATCGGTGAAGATGTTATGGAAGCGTGCTTCCGCAAATGCATCGAAGCCCGAAAGCTTGAACGTCACACCACCGCCGGCATTGAGACCGAATTTCGTTCCAATCCCTTCCGACCCGTTATAAATGCCGGCACCACCGATGACATAGGGCACAAATGTCGCATCCTTCTGCGACTCGAAATTGAGCACCGCATTGGCGTTCGCCGTAAACCAGGTCACACCCGGGTACGACGTCGACGAGCCACCCGAGATGGGCGTGATCGTCTTGCCCGGCGTTGTCCACAGACCCAAATCACCGCGCAACCCGAACGGCATCGAAGCCGGACGGAAACCAGCATGACCCTGAATGTTGAAGCCTGCACCGTTCGTGTTGCCTATATCGCCCGTCGGGAGCACCAGACCACCGGAGATGCCGTAAGTGATCGACGACGATGAGGCTTGCTGCGCGCCTGCGGGCGCTGCAACGATGACTGCTGCGAGAATCGCAGCACCGACAAGAATTTTCTTCATCCAGACAACTCCCGTGAGAAGCATTGATTGAAACCGCTGTTGGTGACATGCCAACCGGATGTCACCGAGCCCGTTCTCGCCATGCCAACCATGAAATCCGAGTGAATCCAAAGGCATGGCGCCAGAATCCACACCAAACGATCCTGAAATAAGTGGCGCGAAAGTGACGCGTCACTGATATGGGTATGTCACGAGCAAGACTCGTTCCTAAACCACCATTTCCGCGATCGCGCGCTATGATAGAGCGTTCTCGGTAAGCAGCACGAACTCGATTACGTGTACACCTGTCGCCTGTCGCAAGGTTCGAGACATTCTCTCGGTAGCAGTGGGCCCAGGACAAGTCGTCCATGCAGACCGCTGCCTGCTCACGTATATGGGCGCGATGGCCGTCCGCAAACAGCGTCACCGGATGCACCACGCCGCGCACGCATTATCCTGACGGTGCAGGTCAATCGCCAGCAGCCGTGCGCGCAGCTCAATCACCGCCACATCATCTCCGGAGAATGTGTTGCGCACGATCCGTCCAGGGTTGCCTTTCACTGCCAGATTGCCGCGGCCGGCGTGCTTCACCGCATCACCGAGGCGTCCTCATCGCTCCGTCAGGACTGCGCGATGAGCGACGCTTCCCCGTTCCGCGTCTGGGTTGACGGCGACCTGATCGAAGACGCAAGCCATGCGGTTTCGGCATTCGATCGAGGTCTCATGCTGGGCGACGGCGTGTTCGAGACGATCCGCGTGCTGGGTGGCGTGGCACCGATGGCGCCCGCACACCTCGCCCGCCTCACACTGGGGGCCGAGCGCCTCGGGCTTGTGATGCCGACGCGACTGGGCGAACACATTTCGGAAGCCGCCGCGGCCGCCGAACAAATGCAGACACCCGACGCAGTCCTTCGGATCACACTCACGCGCGGCGATGCGCTGCCGGGCATGGCAGGCCTGAGCGGCGGCGCCTCTCGATCGATCGTCACGCTGACCCCGCGAATCGCCGTGCGCGACGAAGTGATCGATCGCGGATTGACGCTCATCACGAGCCAATGGCGCTGGAGCGCACGGTCGCCCACGGCTGGCATCAAGTCGCTGGACTACACCGCCAATGTGCTCGCCTTGCGCGAGGCGCACGGCCAAAGTGTCGACGACGCGCTGGTGCTCAACACCGACGACCGCATCGTCAGCTGCACCGCGTCGAACATCTGCTGGTTCGTCGACGCTACACTTTTCACGCCCGCCGCCGCCACGGGCGCGCTCGCGGGCACGACACTCGGCCTGCTGCGCTCCTTGGCGCCCGGCATCGGCCTCACCGTGCATGAGGCCGAAGCGCCGATCGGCGCGCTGCTCCACGCCGATGCGGCTTGTGCCTGCAGCTCCATCCGCGGTGTGGTGCCCATCACGCAGCTCGACGGCTCAACCATAGGCGGACAGGGTCGCTCACCACGATTCCGCGCACTGCACGACGCATGGCGCGCCGAGATGGCGCGGCTCTCGGGCATCGACTTCGTCGTGGATTGACGCGGGCTACTTCGCGGCCGTTCCTCGCGTCGTGCCAGCCGTCGCACCGTCGTTCGATGCGCCGCCGTCCTCCAGAATAAATGCGAGCGGCGCCTTCACCGATTCGGCCAGCACGTACCTGATGCCGGCCATGTCCGTAAGCGCAATCGGGCTGCTGCGCGTCGGTGATCCATGCGCCGGCACCCCGAGCTTCCACGCCGTGAGCAGCAGCCGCAGCATGTGAAACCGGTCGCTCACCAGCACAACGCTGCCAAGCTGCTGCTGTCGGGCGATGCGCGCCACGGCATGCATCTGCTCCGAGGTGCTGCGACTCTCGTTCTCGATGATGATTGCCGACACCGGCACACCCCGACGACGCGCGTACCGTGCGCTGGTTTCGGCTTCGCTGCTGATGTCGCCGCGCGCGCGTCCACCTGTCACGATCAGCCGCGTCGCGATCTTTCGGCGATAGAGCTGCACCGCATGATCCAAGCGTGCCTCGAGCACCGGTGACGGTCGGCCTGCGTATTGCGCGGCGCCGAGCACCACGATCGCATCGGCCGGCTGTGCGTCGTCGAGGTTGCCGACCGCCAGCACCGACGCGACCGACAGGATCCAGCATCCGAGGAGCAGCAGAAGCAACCGGCCGACGAGCCGGGACACTCCTGCAGTGAACGAGCGTTGACGGCGAGCCACACCTGAATGATAAGCGTACTAATCCGTGAGGCTGAGCATTGCGAGCCAGAAGACGTCGAACGAAATGCGCGCGTTGCGCTCGGGTGCGACGACGCGATCCAGGGCAAGGCCGTCGACGAAGGCGATGAAGGCATCTGCGATCAGCGATGTCGGCACACGCGGCCTGAGGCCCAGCGCCTCGAACAGCTGCATGGTCACGCTGCCAGCGGCTTCACGTCGCGCGGCCGCAGTCGCATGCACTGCGGCCTGCACCGCCGTGCCCTGCACCAGCGTCAAGTCGAGCAGGGCGCGCAGGTCACCGCGTTCGAGCTCGTCGGACAGCCACTGCCAGAGTGCGTCGAGCGCCGCCGACGCCGACACACCTTCCAGCGCCGTTTCCTGCCGCGCGACAAGTGCCACGCGCAGCCACTCCACCAGTCGGGCCAGCAGTTCGCCCTTGTCATGGAAGTGATAATGAATGAGCGCCTTGCTGACACCTGCAGCCTCGGCGACATCCTGCAGGCTGACATCGGCCGCACCTTTTTGAATGATGCAGGCGCTCGTGGCCTCCAGAATGCGACCGGAGGCGGCACCGCGCGTCGTGCCCGTGGGCGTGTCGCGCGTGGTCATGGCCCTCCTCCCCCCGCGTGCATCAGAGCGCGCACTGATCACCGGGCGCCGGCACCGTCACCGTGAAGCCGCGGGCCGTGAGCGATGCACGGAGCGATTCCTGCGCCGGCGGTTCGCCATGCACCAGCATCACCTTCGAGAGTGTGGGTGACGTGGCCTTCACCTGGTCCAGCCATGCCGTGAGCTCGCCGCGATCGGCATGCGCCGAATAACCGTCGAGCACCTCGACATGCGCGTTCAACGGAACATCGGACCCGAAGATCCGCAGATTCGGGCGACGCTCCACGATGCGCCGTCCGAGCGTGTGCTCCGCCATGAATCCGACCACGAGGATGGTGTTGCGCTGGTCACCCGCCGCATGCGACAGGTGATGCAGCACGCGTCCCGACTCGGCCATGCCCGACGGCGAGATGATGATCATGGGACCGTGCATCTGGTTCAGTGCCTTGCTCTCCTGCACGTCGCGCGTGTAGTGCACGAGGTCGAACTGGAAAAGTTTTTCCACGGTACGTACCAGGTCCTCGGTGCGATCGAAGCACTCGGGATGCCGCTCGAACACCTCGGTCGCGCTGGTCGCGAGGGGGCTGTCGATGTAGATGGGTACGCGCGGAATCTCGTTCGCGCGCGTCAACGAATGCAGATCGTAGATCAACTCCTGCACTCGACCCACCGCGAACGCCGGAATGATCACGCGTCCACCGCGAGCGGCGGTGTCGCGCACCACCGTGCCCAGCGCCGCACGTGCGTCGGCCAGCGGCAGGTGGTCGCGATTGCCGTACGTGGACTCCATGATCACGACATCCGCGCCAATCGGCGGGTGCGGATCGCGGATGATCGCGAGATCCTTCCGGCCGACATCACCCGAGAACACGACGCGCACCGTGCGGTCGCCTTCGGTGCAGTCCAGCATCACCGACGCAGAACCCAGAATGTGTCCCGCGTCGACGAATGACGCGCGCACTCCCGGCACGACATCAAACCAGCGGTCGTATGGCAGTCCGATCATCTGCTTCAGCACCTGCGTCGCGTCATCAGGTTCGTACAGCGGCTCGGCATGCTGCTTGTGCCGACGCTCCAGGAACTCCGCATCCTTGACCTGAATGCGCGCCGAGTCGGCGAGCATGATCGCGCAGAGATCGCGGGTGGCGGCGGTGGCGTGGATGGACCCCGAGTATCCCGAGCGCACGAGAAACGGCAGTCGTCCTGCATGATCGATGTGCGCGTGACTGAGCACCACAGCGTCGATGCTTTCCACCGGCAGCGGCAGTACCTCGTTCTTGCGCCGCGATTCGGCGCGTCGACCCTGAAAGAGGCCGCAGTCCAGCAGCACCGTGCGTCCGCCGACCTCGAGGATGTGACACGATCCCGTGACTTCCCGGGCGGCGCCGCTGAACGTGAGCTTCATCCCGTGTGGTGATTGGCGTTGACAAGAGAATACGGAGGCACCGATCGCGACATGCGCACCACGGTTGCCGAGAGCTTACCTACACCATGGGCCGGTCAACGGGAAGTCGGGCGATCGCCCCGGCGCATACCGCCATCGAACATCGCACCTTCCGCTCGCAGGGATCCACTCGGCATCTTGACACCGTGCCAACCCAGACCACCCCACCAGACTTCGACGGCGTCACGCTCGTCCGACACCCGCTCGTGCAGCATAAGGTCACACGTCTGCGCGACCGCGCCGCACCGACCAAGCTGTTCAAGGAGCTGGTCGACGAGATTGCGATGCTGCTCGCTTACGAAGCGACCGCGACGCTTCAGCTCGAGCCGTATCCCGTCGACACACCGCTCGAGACCCATATCGGCGTCACCGTAC
The DNA here is from genome assembly GCA_014377535.1 of Gemmatimonadaceae bacterium. Taxonomy (GTDB): domain Bacteria; phylum Gemmatimonadota; class Gemmatimonadetes; order Gemmatimonadales; family Gemmatimonadaceae; genus JACMLX01. Next base: position 28,398 of record JACMPK010000144.1, on the reverse strand, counting down.
AGGGCAAGAAGCTCACCGTGGTACCCATTCTGCGCGCCGGACTCGGCATGGTGGAAGGTGTGCTGCGTCTGGTACCGGGAGCTCGCGTGGGGCACATCGGACTCTACCGCGATCATCGCACGCTCGAGCCGGTAGACTACTACTTCAAGGTTCCCGGCGATGCAGCGGACCGAGCCTTCATCGTGCTTGACCCCATGCTTGCGACGGGCGGAAGCGCCGTCGCCGCCGTGGCGTCGCTGAAGAAGGCGGGCGCAGAACGAATCACGTTCATGTGCATCGTCGCAGCACCCGAAGGCATTCGTCGGCTGCGTGCGGCGCATCCTGATGTGCACATCATCTGTGCCGCGATCGATCGCGAGCTCAATGCGCAGGGGTACATCGTGCCGGGACTGGGCGATGCCGGCGACCGACTATTCGGGACGCGCTGACGGGACCCTTTGGCACACGCGTCCGCCTGACGCGTCGTCTCGAGCGTCGACTTCGCTGCTGACCGCTCGCGCTGCCGCCATCCTGTGCACTACACATGGCCGTCGGTATTCGCAGAGACTGCTTGCCTGATACGATTTGCTCACTTGTACGTGTCGCTGTCGGGGCGTAGAATCACCTCCGCACCGCGACCTCGCCGCGTGTGCGTTGCACGACATTCGAACACGGGTTAAATGCTGATCAACCTGCTCCCCGACTTTCTGGCCGTGCTGCAAAGTGCAGACAGGGTGGCGGCATACGAGCGCTACTTCGCGGCCAACAAGGCGCTCCTCACGGCGTACTGGGACAATTACGTCGTCGATCCCACGGGACCGCACGTCGGCGAGATCATCCGCAAGACGGTCGCAGCAGACCGAACGGACCTGCTGGGTGTGCTGGATCGCGAGCCGCTCGTGCTCCGAGCGCGACAGACGATGGCGCAGGCGATGAGCACGCTGGAGTTGACCGATGAGCCGGACGTGGTGCTGATGGTCGGCGTCGGCGCGGCGAATGCCGGCGAGTTGGTGGTAGACGGTCGCGCAGTGGCTTTCATCTGCCTGGAGCACTTCACCGGCGAGCGGAATCCCGAGACGGACTCGCTGGGTCTGGATCCGGCGCTGATCCCGCCGTGGCTGGCGCACGAGATTGCCCACGGTGTGCGGTACACGGCCAAGGACAGCGACAGCGACATGCGCCGGCTGGTAGCCGAAAATGGTGGGTACTACTCGTTCTGGGACACGGGCAAGCGTGCCACGCTGCGCGAACTGCTGGTGAACGAGGGCCTGGCGACGCAAGCCGCGCAGGCCGTCTGTGCCGGTTACGCCCCGTGGGAGTACCTGGGTTATGGTCGTCGCCAGTACGCACGGATTCGCGAACTGGAACCGCTGCTCGCACGCACGATCGGTCCGGACCTGGATCGCACCGGATTGGGACTGCGTCTGCGCTGGCTCTCGGATGGCACGAGTGACGATGCTCGTACCGTCGAGCGGCATGTGATTCCGGAGCGTGCCGGCTATTACCTCGGGAACTCCATCGTGGCGCCGGCTGTGGCTGAGCGTGGCATTGCCTGGGCGCTCCGCGCCAGCGCCCGCGCGTTGATGGACGTCGGCCGGAAGTCGGCCGCGGCGAGCGCATAGCCGGCACGGGCATGTCGTGCGCTGATGCGCACCCGCGCATACGCGTGGTGGTGGTGTGTCGTCTGGCGCCCTGCGACTGCGGCGACATCGCATCAATCATCGACATGACATCGACGACATGACACGTGAAGGGGCGCCGACACTGATCTGTCGGCGCCCCTTCATCACTTCATCCGCTGGCTGGAGGCGTGTTTGCTCCGGCCGCAGATCACGCTTTCTTCGGTCGGGCCGGCGCGCCCTTGTCGTAGATGACCGTCTTGGTCTTGCCCTTCAGGCGTTCGTTCGAGATGAGCCACTGCTGTGGCAGCGCGGCCAGGTTCTGCACCATGTAATACAGATTCAAGCCGGCGGCGGCGCTGAAGAAGAATGCGAACATCATCGCCGGGAACATGTAGGCCATGATCTTTGCCTGCGGATTAGGTGGCATGCCGCGCATGCCGATCCAGCTGAGCAGGAAGGCGCTGCCGGCCATCAGCAGCGGGATGATGAACGTGGGATCCTTCTGCGAGATGTCGGTGAGGTGCAGGAACGGCACGCCGCGAAATTCGATCGTGTTCTGGAACACGTAGAACAGCGTGATGAACACCGGCATCGGCAGCAGCATCGGCAGGCATCCAGACAGTGCGCTGAAGGGGCTCATGTCATGCTCCTTGTACACCTTCATCACTTCCTGCTGCATGCGCTGCGGATCGGCCTTGAACTTCTCCTGCACGGCCTGAAGTTCCGGCTGCAGTACTTGCATCTTCATCGACGTGCGCATGGCGCGCTGGTTGAACGGCCAGAGCAGCAGTCGCACTGCCACACCGAAGATCACCAGCACCCAGCCGTACGTGAGCTTCAGCGAATCGTGCATCCAGAGCAGCGCCTTCATCACGAAGGTCGCGAGCGGCTGCACCACACCCTGCAGCCAGCCGCCGTACGGATTGCTGTTCTCGAAGTCGCGGCCGAGCGAGACGAGGCGACGCCATTCCTGCGGACCGGCGTAGATCTCGAAACGGAACGTGCCGTCCTGCAACGCCTGCAGCGCCGCGGCGTCCACGCGCGTCGCAGCCTTGCCGGTGCGGACTCCGCCGGTCACGGACAGCTCGTCGAACGGCCGATCGCCGTTGGCGACGAGGAGTCCAGTGAGGAAATACTTGCTCTTCGAAACGACCCAGGTGAAGGGACCTTCGCGCAGTTCCTTCTCGCCGGGATCGAGGTCGCCGAACGACAGCAGCTTTGCGCCACCCTGCACCGGCTTCGTCGCAACGGCCAGGTGCGAGAATTCCTCGGTCGTGTCGGACTCGGTGGGACGCAATCCGCTGGGCAGCGTGATACGCACGAACGCCGGTGAGGCGAGCCCGGTAACCTTGCCACCAACACGGATGAGGAAGCTGTCCGGCTGAAACGCGTAAGTGAGGCGCACATTTGCGGCGCCGGCCTGACCGATGTAGGTGACCGTACGATCGTCATTGCGCGTGACGCTGAACGGCACCTTTGCAAGGTCGATGACACGATTGCCGCCTGGCTCCTTCACGATCAGCGCATACTGCAGGAGCGATTCGCCGGCGCGCACCAGTTCCACGGTGTGGGCGGCGTTGCTGCCTTTGCTCAACTGGCGGTATCCGTTCAGGCGAACTGACACCGGTGCGGCACCGATGCTGCTGATGCGGATACTGCTGCGCGTGCTGGCCAGGAGTGCCGTATCGACGCCCACCGACGCGGGTGCCGACGATGCAGAGTCCTGGCGGGGCGTCGCGATGCGTGGCGTTGCGCCGGAATCGACCCGCGGCTTTTGTCGAGCCGAGTCGGCGACGGTTGCCGCGAGCGGCTTGGTCGGCTGCCTGGAGGGCGGGAACAGATACTGAGTGAGACCGATCACTCCCGCCGAGAGGGCGAGGGCGAGCAGCATGCGCTTGTTCATACTGGAGTGTCGAAGGTCAGGCGAGGCGCCTGCGGTGCGCGTTGACGGCGCCCCCGCGTGCAGCAATCGTGTGGGTCAGGGAACAGGATCGTGTCCGCCGGGCCGGAACGGGTGGCACCTGGCGATGCGCTTCGCTGCCAGCCATGCCCCGCGAACGACGCCGTGTCGCTCGATCGCTTCCACGGCGTATGCCGAACAGGTTGGAGTATAGCGGCACGAGGCGGGAAACAGCGGCGACAGGAAGAGCTGATACACCCGCACAAGCGCCGTTGCGGACCACCGAGCCGCACGGACGGCGGTCGGGGATTCAGGCAATCTGGCTGCATCGACGTCCCCTGACGTCGGTTCCGCCATCACCTGATTCATCACCGCGCCGTCGTCGGACAGCGCCGTGTCGCGTGGCGACGGTTTCGGCACTGGCATCACGGTTCACGCGTCGTCGGCAGCGGAAGTCGGCGAATGAGCGATGCGACCTCGACACCGAGCGCCTCCCACGACTGTCGGTACGCCGCCGGGAGGGTACGGATGACTACGTCGTGGGGCCCGAGCGCTGGCAGCACGCTTATCCGAACGATCTCGCGCAACCGGCGTTTCAACAGATTCCGGGCGACGCTGTTCTGACCATGCTTGGGCACGATGAAACCGACGCGGGCGCACAACAAAGGGGAAGCTGCGATGCGGAGCTCCAGACAGGCCGCCCGCACACGCTTCCCCTCACGTCGCACTCGCTCGAGATCCGACTTTCTCGTGAGACGCTGGTCTCGCGAAAAACGGAACGACTCAGGCGCCGGCGTACTTGTCCGGAAGCATGACCGTCAATTGCTTGCGTCCTTTTTTACGGCGACGCGCAAGGATCGCGCGACCCCAACGATCAGCCATGCGAGCACGGAAGCCATGCTTGCGGATACGACGCTTGTTGCGGGGGCGGTACGTGGGCTTGCCCATATGTACTCCAGATGCGTTCGCAATGTTCGGGGAAAGAGTGCCAAACCTATTCAGGACAAGCACTTCGGTCAAGCTACGTCGTGTTGCTTCTGACTTGCCCGGAAGCACGCCTCCCCTGCGCACATCCGGTTTGCATCATGCGCTCCGTTCCTGTAAACTCGCGCTTCCTACGTGAACAACTCCCCGCTGCACGTAATGCTGACGGCTGCAGATACCTGGGCTCGATTGCTGGACCGCGCACGACTCGAGCTACAGGAGCAGACGGTTCGCACCTGGCTCGAGCCATGTGAGCCGCTGCGTGTGGACGAGCGTGCGCTCACCGTCGGTGTACCCGACCAGTTCGCCGCTGACTGGAACGAATCAAAACACTCCGGCCTGCTCTCGAGTTTTGCGGCCGTCGCCCTTGGCCATCCATTGCAGGTGCAGTTCGTCGTGCACGAGTCCGCACGCACGAAGCCGCAGATGGACCTGTTCGTCGCACCTCTCGACGCGCCCGTGCGCGTCGCCACGGTGCCAAACCCGAATTTCGCGCCGCTCTCCGAGCGTTACACCTTCGAACATTTCGTTGTCGGAAAGAGCAACGAACTGGCCGCCGCGGCTGCGATTGCTGCAGCGCAGGCTCCGGGCAAACTCTACAACCCGCTGTTTCTTTACGGCGACACGGGACTCGGCAAGACCCACCTGATGCAGGCCGTTGCGCACGAACTGCTGAAACGCGATCCGGGCACACGCATCACGTTCGTCGGCACGGAACAGTTCACGAACGAGCTCGTCGGATCAATCCAGAGCCGGACCACGCAGGATTTTCGGCGCCGATATCGCGAAACCGACCTGCTGCTGGTCGACGACGTACAGTTTTTGAAGGGAAAGGAAGCCACCCAGGAGGAGTTCTTCCACACCTTCAACGCGATTTACGAGGCCGGCCGGCAGATCATCCTCACCTCAGACCGGCCGCCATCGGAAATTCCCGGGCTCGAGGCGCGCCTGGTAAGCCGCTTCCAGTGGGGCATGGTTGCCGACATCGCATTGCCCGATGTGGAGCACCGCGTGGCGATCCTGCGTCGCAAGGCGCAGCTGGACCATCTGGAGCTCACGATTCCGGACGACGTGATTCAGGTGATCGCGGACAACGTGCGGTCGAACGTGCGCGAGCTCGAAGGCGCGATCATCAAGCTGCTGGCCTACGCGTCACTCAAGCATGCAGACATTACGGTGGAACTGGCGCGTGAGGCGCTTCGAGACCGCTTCAGGGGCGATGGAAGCACGCCGGCGACCATCGGTATCACCGTCGCCACCATTCAAGCCACGGTGGCCCGCGAATGGGGCGTGACGGCCGAGGGGCTCAAGTCGAAGACGCGAACGAAAATGCTGACCGTGCCGCGCCAGGTCGCGATGCTGCTCTGTCGCGAACTGCTCGCACTGCAGCTGGTGGAAATCGGCAACGCCTTTGGTGGGCGCGATCATTCCACAGTAATTCATTCGCTCGATCGCACCGAGCAGACGTGCAAAGACGACGTGGGCTTTGCTGCGCGTGTGGAAAAGGTTCGACAGCTGTTGGTAATCGGCCAGTGATCCACACCAGTCCACGTTTCGACGACGATTCCCACACGCGCCAGAACAGCAATGATGACAGCTGCGGAGAACTGGTGCAGTTGTACCCGCTGCTCCACAGTACTTCATCTTGGCGAAAGCGTTGTGGTGGAATAGGTTCCGACGTTCGTCCACAGTTCGACAGTGCTCTACGACTACGACTGTTAAAGATTTATAGAACAGCATTACAGCAGTGTTTTCACATTGAAAGGCAGAACGCAGTTCACGCTGCAGGACCGATAGCCATTCAGGGCGTTCGCCCGGCGTCGGTTCAGCGCACCCCGAGGAGCTGATGCGATTCACGATCGCGCGTGAGAAACTCCAGGAAGGGCTGGCGGCGGTCGCTGCCAGCATCCCTGGCAAGACAACCTTGCCGGTCCTGGCGAACATCCTGATCGAGACTACCGAGCGCGGAATCCGCTTTTCCGGAACCGATCTCGATATCCACGTCAGCCACGAAGTGCAGGCCGACGTCGAACGGCCTGGCGGCATCACGATTCCTGCAAAGAAGTTGCAGGAGCTCGCACGCGAGCTTCCACCGAATCCGGTGAAGATCGAGTCCGCCGGCGAGCAAAAGGTGAGCCTCGAGTGCGGCCGCGCGAAATTCAAGCTGAACGGTCTGCCGAAGGATGATTTCCCGCAGTTTCCCGCGATCCGATTCGGCGATGGCTGGCGCGTGAAATCAGCCGATGTGCGGAAGCTGATCAAGCACACGACCTACGCGGTGAGCACCGAGGAGAGCCGTCCGATTTTGAACGGCGTGCTCTGGGAGCTCAAGCCCGATCACATGCGAATGGTCGCCACCAACGGACATCGCCTGGCGAAAATGGACATCGCGGTGACCGGTCATGGTGCGCAGGCCAGTGACCTGATCGTGATGCCAAAGGCGCTGGACCAGGTGAGCAAACTCTTTCCCGATGAGGAGGACCTGGAAGTCGCACGCGGCGACAACCACCTCGCCTTCAGGAGCCCGTTCACCACGATCTTCACGCGGCTGATCGAGGGACCGTATCCGAATTACGAGCAGGTGATCCCGAAAGACAACGACCGCTTCGCGATCGCCGACAAGGACGCGCTGTCGTCGGCACTGCGTCGCATGGCAACAGTTGCTTCGGACCAGACGCACCGGATCAAGCTCTCGTTCAACGCCGGCATTCTGCGTTTCCAGGTGAACACGCCGGATCTGGGCGACGGACAGGACGAGATCCCGATCCGCTACGAAGGCGATCCGATGGACATCGGCTTCAACGGTGCGTATCTGCTCGAGATTCTGAAGAACATCCCGACGCCGGAAGTGCGCCTGACGTTCAAGGCGCCCGAACGTGCGGCGACCGTGGAGCCGGAGGGGTGGTCGGATCCGGCGACGTATCTCACGATTTTGATGCCATTGCGGCTCAGCGACTGAGCGTTTTCGGTGTCCTGTGAGACGCGCAACTTCAAGTACGTCGGAATGAGAAAGTGCGTGCCAGCGGTTCCGGTTTCTTTACGCTCGGCATGGTCTGCTTCTGTGTAAGGTCAGCAGTTGCAGTTGACGTCACGGCAGAACATCACGCCAGACTCAGGGCAGCATCGATATGGTGTCGGTGATCTGCTGCACCATGCGGCGTGTCTGCTGGCCATTGGTGAGTGTAAAGTCCAGCGACTGCACGCCACGGAGTGATTGAATCCGGCGTGTCGAGACGAGCACGGTCGCCAGTGACTCGCTGGTGCCTGTGCCGGCGAGCGACACGAGCTGATCCCGGATAGCGATGCTTCCGCCGGCACGAATCAGGGCGCGACGCTCCAGCAGCACGGTCGTGCTGTCCATGCCGGTGAGTGTGCGATACTTCACGATCGAGACGGTCGTCACCGGCAACGACGCGCGGCAACTCGTGACTGTCAGCGTGTCGCTCCACTGCTGGTCCGCACGCAAGGGCATCGGAAGCAGCGGTAGCAACTCAGGCAGCAGCGCCGCCAACGGTCGTTCGGCAGTACACGCCGTCAGGCTGTCACCGGTGATGCGAGGACGACCGTCGGTCAGGACCGCTGCCACACTCCTTCCGCGAACGAAGGCGTCCGGTGCGCGTCGGACCATGCCGCTCGATGTCACCTGCAGTGAATCGATGGCGAGCGTCGCAATTGAGAGTGACGTGCTCGTGATGGTGATCTCGAGCAATGCCGCCGTCGCAAGGGTATCGACGAGCGGCATGTCGCCACCGACACGATCGAGCGAGAGCACAGCAGTCGAGGCCACGCGATATCGAGCGCTTTGTTGCGCATGCGATGTGGTGCATGACGCGGAGCTGACGAGCGCGATCAGCAGCGCAGACCGGATGGTTCGACGCATCGTGTCAGACGAGTACATGGGTCGGGGCCACGAAACAGGAACAACAAGGACACGCAAAACAGCACAGAAGCAGCTTACACGCAGCGCAACAGACAGGCGGATCGTCGGAACGGCAGGTGAAACGCGCCGGCCTGTAAGCCGGGTTTTGTCATCACGCGAACGCGATGGATGATCATTCCTCTCGGCGTACAGTCACCTGCACGCTCCAGCAGCCTACCCGCGGCGTCTTTGTCGGGACGGGACGTCCCTCGCCGCTTATTTGGCCTTGCTCCAGCTGGGGTTTACCCTGCCGCCACCGTTACCGGCGACGCGGTGCGCTCTTACCGCACCTTTTCACCCTTGCCCGATCCGACGCGAACGTCGGCCGTCGGCGGTGTATTTTCTGTGGCACTTTCCGTCACGCGGCAGCGATCACGCCACTGCCTTGTGCCCAGGCGTTACCTGGCAGCCCACCCTTTGGAGCCCGGACTTTCCTCGAGCAGACATTCCTCGCGGAACCCGTCTCGCGATCATCCGGCCGACGCGCATCACCTGCAGCAGAACGTAGCAGCATCACGTGGCAGGCGGCAGCGTGCGCGGTGAGCGACGTGTGCGTGCCGGATGCGCTGACTTGGACAGGAGTGTCGCGGGCACCCTGACTTCGATGTGACGGCGGGGCGCATGTTGACGCCGTCTCCATCACGAGGTGTCCATCATGGTTGTTCGATCCGCCAAAGGCAGTTCCGCCAACGCGCCCTCCTCGACACGCAGCAGCGAGCCGGTTCCGGTCACGACGATCCTCATGCCGGCAGAACGCAGTGCCGTTGATGCCGCAGGTGAGGGGCTGTATCGCACCATGCACCGCACATCGCTCGACGAAGTGCGTCGTGACCTGCGCGAGCAATCCGCGACGGCGGTGCTCCTTTCGCTCGCCTGCTGTTCGCCACGCGATGCGATCCGCATGGCGGCGATCCTGCGCGAACATCCTCGTGTACCGATGATGGCACTCATCACCAACCTGCAACGTGTGCAGCCGCAGTCGCTGCTGTCGCTGGGCCGCAGCGGGATGCGCATTGTGATCGATGCACGTGATTCAACCGGATGGCACCTGCTGCGCGAAACGGTCGCAACCGCGGACCGCGGCTCGTTCTCGGTGGAGTCGGCAATCACGGAACTGCGCCAGACCCTGCTTGCCGCGAGCGATGACTGCCTGCAACTGCTCGAGCTCTTCTTCACGTCGCGACCGGCATTGCATACGGTCAGACAGGTCGCCACACAGGTCGACTTGCATCCAGGCACGCTGATGAGTCGGTTCCAGCGTGCCGGCCTTCCGCCGCTCAAGCGCTATCTGGACCTCGCAAACCTGGTCCGCGCGGCATATCGACTGGAAGATCAGCGCCGCTCGATTGCCGATGCGTCGGTCAGCCTGGAATACTCCTCACCCCAATCATTCGGCCGTCATGTGACCCTGGTGCTGGGCATCAGCGCCTCGGCTTTCCGCAGTGTGTACGATTGCGAAGGGATGTATCGCCGATTCTGCGAGGAGCTGGTGACGCCTGTTCAATCGCAGCTCTGCAAATTCCGTCCGCTGCGCTCGCTGCAGGATGGTGCCTTCTGACTAGACCGGGTGCAGCGTGGGAATCAGCGGCTTCAATTCGGCAGCGGTCGTGAAGGCGATCAGCGGAATGCCCGCGGCCTCCAGCGCCTCTCTGGCGCCCTCCTCACGATCCACGAGGGTCAGTGCGCCGACCACGATCCCGCCTTCGTCTCGGATGGCCCCAGCGGCATTGAGGGCGCTGCCCCCTGTCGTCATTGAATCTTCGATCACGATCACGCGGTCCCCGCGCTGGAACGAGCCTTCTATCCGCTTGCCCATACCGTGGCCCTTCGGTTCCTTGCGGACTGCAAAGCAGCGGATCGGCAGACCTACGAGCGCGCTGGCGTAAGCAATGGCGTAGCTCACGGGGTCGGCGCCCATGGTCAGGCCACCGACGCTGTCCACCGCCCACCCGCTTTGCTCGACCATGCGATGCGCCAACGGTCCGACCAGGGTCAGTCCGTCCGGACTCATCGTCGTCAGTCGACAATCGACGTAGAAATCACTGATTCGGCCAGAAGCCAGCGTGAAGGTTCCGCGCCGAGCCGACCGGGTCGCCAGCAGGCGAACCAGCGCGTCCCGATTGACGGCAGTCGTCGCGCTCAGCGGTCCTTCGAGCCAAACAAGTTCTTCACTCGGCTGAACAGTCCGGCCGACTTCGTGACGGGCGCAGGCATCGACGTCAGGGACGCTTCGAGCGCTGCAGCAAAGTCCGTGATGCCCGGATAACGATCGCCCGGCAGACGAGCGAGCCCCTTCATGACCACCTTCTCGACCTCGTCACTGAAGGTCAGCGTCGGCACGGCCTTGTTGAGTGGGGTCGGTGGCTGGGTGAGCAGCTGCGACAGCATGTCACGCGTGGAGCGCGCAGTGTAGGGATGCACGCCCGTGAGCAGGAAATACGCGATCGTCGCGAGACTGTACTGGTCGGCCGTCGGCCCGACGAGCACGCCACTGAGCGCCTCAGGCGCGACATACAGCAACGTGCCCACGAAGAAGCCGTCGCGCGTAAGCCGCTGGTCGTTTCCCTGCTCGGGCTCGGCTGCGATGCCGAAATCCAGCAGGCGAACGCGATCGTTCACGCTGTCGTACATCAGATTTTCCGGCTTCAGGTCGCGGTGGACGATGCCCTGCCGGTGCGACGCGTCGACCGCAGCGGCGATCTGGCTCACGATGCTGGCAACCTGAGGCCGCGGAAACGCACCAGTCTGCTTGGCGACCTTCTCGAGAAGGTCGCCAGGCGCCCACTCGATCGCGAGGAACTTCACGCCGTCCGACGCACCGAGCTCGATGGTGCGCACCACGTTCGGGTGCACCACGCGGAGGCCAAACTCAGCCTCACGCTCGAATCGAATGACGGCCGTGGGATCGTTCCGCAGCTTCGTGCGGAGCACCTTCAGGGCGACAATTCCATGTGTCGGATGCGCGGCGCGGTAAACCATCGCGGTTCCGCCCTCGCCGACCATGTCCTGCACCGCATATTCTGCGATGACCGTTCCTACCAGTGCGTCTCGAATCACGAGCACAAGCCTACGGGACTGACCGGAAGGCGGCAAGCGTACAGGCCCTCAGCCTCGTGGCGTGATCGGATGAAAATGTCGCGCTGTAACGATTCGGTCGGTCGCCGTGTACCGTATCTTGCACGGCAATTCAGTTCATCAACATGGGCACTCACGCGTGAGAGCGGCGGACGTCATGGCAGAGCAGGCGAGATTACGAGCGGGTCGCCGAGTGCGGCAGATTGGACTGTGCCTGCTAGGCGCAGCCGCCGCGGGGTGTGCCTCGGGTCGGCCTGCCGGTGGAGCGCCCGGCGGTGGACCTCCGGGTACCGACGCCCCCGCTGGTGTGCGCCGCGGTGACATTGCCGCGCAATCGGACACGTACAAGGTGCTCCAGAATCTGGGCCTGCTGGCCAACGGTGTGCCGCTGCCCTTCACCGGCTCCATTGCGATGCTGCCCGGTCCGGTGGCCGACAGCTCCCTGGTCGTCGTGTCGCTGTCGTTCCCGTCGCAATCGTTCTCATTCGTGCGCGAGGGAGATCGATTTCGTGCCAGCTACACTGTCGCGATCGAAGCGCGCCAGAACGGCGCGGTCGTGTCGCGCACGGAAACGAACGAAGTCGTGCGGGTCGTGAGCTTTAAGGAAACGCAGCGCGCCGACGAGAGCATCCTCTTCCAGCAGCAGCTGTCGATTCCGCCGGGATCCTACACCATAGGGGTCCTGATCCGCGACGGCAGCACCTCTCGCTCAGCGACACAGGAGAAGCAGGTCGTGGTCCCACGTTTCGGTGGTCGCCCAAGCACACCGATCATTGCTCTGGAGGCGACGCCGCGCAGCAATGCCGCCACGCGACCGGATCTGATCGCCAATGCGCGAAGCACCATCGTTTTGGGCCGCGACACCGAGCTGCCGCTCTATCTCGAAGTGCGCGACTCATCGCCAGCGGGCGTGTCGCTGCACGTTGCCATTCGCGACGATAAGGGCGCCGCGCTCTGGCAGGACACCGTGGTGCTGCCACGACAGGGCAACGGCAACATCGCAAGCGGAGTCGTGCGCGTGCCGGTCGCGAATCTCGGCGTCGGGATCGTGCAGGCCGCCGTCTGGCGCAGCGGTCAGGCCGACACTGCGACGCAAGCCGTGCTGGTGAGCTTCGGCGAGGATCTGCCCGTGGCATCGTTCGACGAGATGATCAGTTACCTGCGATTTTTCGCAAGCTCGTCGCGATTGAACACGTTGAAAACCGGGACACCGCAGCAGCGAGCACAGGCCTGGGCCGCGTTCCTGCGCGAGACCGATCCCATTGGCATGACACCGCAGAACGAGGCGCTTCGCGACTACTTTTTGCGAATCCGCGTCGCCAACGAACGATTTCGCGAAGATGGTTCTGCCGGCTGGTTGTCCGATCGCGGGTCGACGTTCGTCGCACTGGGCGAGCCGGATCAGATCCTGGACAACAACAACCAGGGGCAGCAGGATCTGACGATCGGTCAGCGCGGCCGCATGCAGGCATGGGATTATACAACGGAACGGCTGCGCCTTGTGTACCAGGATCAGAGCGGCTTCGGACGCTGGCGGTTTTACGGGAACGGTGCGGCGGCTTTCCAGACGGCACTGCAGCGCCGCCTGAACCGATGACCCGACCGGGCGTTGTGCGCGGGCGCGAACTGCCACGCAAGACGCTCCATTTCAGTACCGCTGCCATCCCCGTCGCGCTCTGGCTGGGCGCACCACAACGGCATGTCGCCGCGATGCTGGTCGCGTTGTTCGGCGTGGCATGCATCGTGGAATTCGCCCGCCGCCGCTCTGCCACGCTCGCGTCGCATTTCAATTCGACGGTTGGCGTGATGCTCCGTCCGCATGAAGCGGCGAATGGCATCACCGGCGCCACCTGGCTGCTTGCGACCTTCGCCATCACCTGCCTTGCGGCACCGCTCGAAGCCGCGATTGCGGCCACGTGGGCCGGTGCCGTCGGGGATGGGATGGCGACCGTTGCCGGTCGTGCATGGCGTCGAAGACATAGTGGCAGCGGCAAGACGCTCGCGGGCAGCGTGGTCTGTGCGTTCGCGGCCGCTATCGGCGCGTGGTGGCTGGCTGCGTTCACGTGGCCCGTTGCCGTCGGCATCGGCGTGATCGCGGCCACTGTGGAACGCCCCGACGTCGCCCTGGACGATAACGTGCGCGTGACCGGTGCGGTGGCACTGGCCGCCGCCGCGCTGCTGGCGTTGCTGCGCGCCTGAGCGAATCGCCGCATGGTCACAGGGGCTGCGCATGATCTCGCACCGCGCCTCATGACGACAATCGGCTGTAGACAATTCCCTTTGATCGATTGCGGGACGCAGGTCACCGGTGATGCGATGGGACGCCGCGGCTCGCTGGCTAGATTTCGCGCATGACCGCGCCAGTCCAGACCGAACCCACGTCGCCACGCCTCTTCCTGGTGGACGGCTACGCGCTGATTTATCGCGCCTTCTACGCCTTGATCAACCGTCCGCTGAAGACGAGTCATGGCGTGAACACGTCGATCGCGTGGGGCATCGCGAATTTTCTCAACCGCCTCGTGCAGCGGCACCAGCCGGAATACCTCTGCTGGATTCACGACTCCGGCGCGACGTTTCGCGACGAGATGTATGCCGACTACAAGGCGACGCGCGAGAAGCTGACGGTGGATCTGCAAGCCGACTTCGATCTCGGGCTCGAGCATGTGCATGCGCTGCTCGCGGCCTACGACACGCCGATCTTGTCGCTGGACGGCTTCGAGGCCGATGACGTGATCGGATCGCTCGCACGTCAGGGCGTCGAGGCGGGGTTGAACGTGATCGTCGTTTCCGGCGACAAGGATTTTCATCAGCTGGTGGGTCCGGGCGTCTGGCTGCTGAACCCGGGTCGCGGTGGACCGGCCAGTGTGGATGAACACTGGGTGGGGGTGGAGAATGGCAGCGAACGGCTCGGTGTGGCACCTGACCGCACGACCGATTTTCTTGCGCTGGTCGGCGACACGTCGGACAACGTGCCGGGCGTACCGGGCATCGGCGAAAAGGGTGCGCAGGAACTGATCAGGGAGTTCGGCGATCTGGACGCGATATTGGCAAACGTTGCAAAGATCTCGAAGAAGCGGCCTCGCGAGGCGCTCAAGCAACATGAGGACAAGGCGCGGTTGTCGAAGGCGCTGGTCACGATCCGTACCGATTGTCCGGTGACGCTGGACCTGGACCGCGTGCGCTTCCACCAACCGCACAGGGCAGAACTGCGGCAGGTCTACATCGATCTCGAGTTCTCGTCGCTGGCACGCCAGATCAGTGACGACAGCACTGCGGTGCCGCGCAACCATCCGTCGACCTTTGACGATTCGCCGCAGGAGTTCATTGCGATCGACGAGGCGAAGCCGGCGATACCCGTCACGTATCGCACGGTGAGCACTGTCGAGCAGCTCGACGCGCTGGTGCAGCGGATCCGCGAGGTGCGGACGATCGCATTCGACACCGAGACGGTCGTCGACGCCGAGTGCCCGATCGCGATCAACGCGATGCGATCACGCGTGGTCGGCATCTCGGTTGCGACCGCACCGGGCGAGGCGTATTACCTGCCGTTCCTTCATGTCCGCGCTGGTGCCAACGTGCAGGGCGACCTGCTGGACCCCGAGGCGCACCAGATCACGCAGGCGCCCGAGAACCTGCCGCCACTCAACGGTGACGCCTGCCGCGCATTCGTCGAGATGCTCGAGGATGCGTCGATCAGAAAGGTTGCGCAAAACGCGAAGTACGACATCCTCGTGCTGCGTCGCGCCGGGATCACGGTGCGCGGACTCTGCTTCGACCCGATGCTCGCGAGTTACGTGCTGGATCCGGGTCGTCGCTCGCACGGCATGGATGCGCTGGCGCTGGACATCTTTCAGCATCGGATGATTTCGTACGACGAGGTGACCGGCAAGGGTCGTAATCAGATCACGTTCGACCGAGTCACGGTCGATGTCGCCATGACTTACTCGGCCGAAGATGCGGATTTCACGCTGCGGCTGTTCGAGCATTTCGATCCGCTGATCGAACTTGCCGGCGCGCGTCCGCTGCTGGAAGGCATCGAGCTGCCGCTGGTCGATGTACTGGCCGAGATGGAATGGACCGGCATGGCGATTGATCTGGAGTGGTTCGCATCGCTGAAGGAACGGTTCATGGCCGAACGTCAGCGGGTGGAGCTACTGATCTACGAGGCCGCAGGGGAGACGTTCAACATCAATTCCAATCCCAAACTGCGGCAAATTTTGTTCGAGAAGATGGCGATGCCGGTGAAGAAAAAGACGGCGACCGGCCCGTCGACCGACGCGAGCGTGCTGCAGGAACTGGCGGATGAAGGACATGAACTCCCTGCCCTGCTGATGGAGTATCGCGAAATCTTCAAGCTCGAAGGCACGTATCTGGATGCGCTGCCGCTGCTCGTCGATCCGCGCGACGGTCGCATTCACACGACCTTCAACCAGACCGTGGCGGGAACGGGTCGCCTCTCGTCCAGCGATCCGAACCTGCAGAACATCCCGATCCGACGCGAACTGGGCCGCGCGATCCGTCGAGGGTTCGTGGCGGGGCCCGGCACCAAGCTGCTCGCGGCCGACTACTCGCAGATCGAGCTGCGGTTGCTGGCGCACCTGTCGCAGGATCCCGCGTTCGTGAGCGCCTTTCAGGCGGGTGGCGACATCCACAAGCAGACGGCGAGCATCATCTTCGGCGTGCCGGTCGAGGATGTGACGAGCGAGATGCGCGCGCGCGCGAAGACCATCAATTTCGCGACGATCTATGGGCAGGGCGCCCGTGCGCTGAGCCTGCAGCTGAAGATCACCTTCGCGGAGGCGAAGGAATTCATCGCGACGTACTTCGAGCGCTTTGCGGGTATCCGCGCCTTCCTCGATTCGCAGGTCGTGCTGGCGCGCGAACAGGGCTTCGTGCAGACCATATTCGGTCGGAAGCGGTTCATCCCGGAGGTCGCCGATCGCAACTTCAACGTGCGTGCGTTCGGCGAGCGCATGGCGCAGAACTCGCCGCTGCAGGGATCGGCTGCGGACCTGATCAAGATCGCGATGCTGAAGATCGCGGACCGGTTGCCGAACGACGGCCAGGGTGCGCGCATGCTGCTGCAGGTGCACGACGAACTGGTGTTCGAGGTACCGGAGCATGCACTTGATGCCGTGCGCGCGCTGGTGGTGCATGAGATGGAGCATGCGGCGTCGTTAAGCGTGCCGCTGGTGGTCGCGACGGGTTTCGGCGACAACTGGCTCGATGCGAAATGAACCGTGACGCCGACGGACTCGGCGAGCGTGACGATCCGTTGCGGTGGAAGGAGTTCGTGCTCCGCCGCGACGGGATGATCCACGCGATGGACGGCGGGCTCTGGCTGCACCGCCACACCTGGTTCAACACGCCGATGGCGCACCTCGTGTGCACGAATCGCGAGCTGCTGCTGGCGTACGGTGCGTCAGTTGGATTGCCAGTGCACCGGCTGCAGGTCAAGCCCTTGAAGGATCCGCGCACGGGTGAACGCCGGGATGCGTGGCACTGGGATCTCGTCGGCCGATTTCTTCCGCCAATCGTGTGACGCTGCGCTCGTTGCTGGATGATTCCGCGCAGCGCGAATCGTTCTCGTCTCGCACGGAGACACAGAGACATGAAGATCGGCGACGGCCTGTTTGACATGGAGGCGACAGCGCGTTCATAGGTTGATGATCGGAGACGGAAACACAGAAGCAGCAGCCACCGACCAATGTCAGGGTTGTTCGGCGACCCCGTTTGAGTGATGTAAGGCCTTCGTTGAAGTCGCCGCCGATCAGGTCGTTAATCGACACGAAGACCTGTGTGACCTTCGAGATGAACGGCGATGATCTCTACATGGCCTACGTCACGCGAGTCGAATCGCCGGCGGGCGTGAGCGTGTGCTCGGCCTTGTGCTCACTCGCGATCGTTGCGGAACGTGAGCTTGTCAGCGCGCAAGAGGGCGAGCGGGCGGGGCGGCCTCCATGATCACGAAGCTGACGACCTCGATGACGATCATCAGCTTCGTGGTCATGGTGCGACTCCGCGTGCGCGCGGTGCCAACTGCGCAGCGGATCGTGGTAGCGATGTCGTTGAACGCATGCCGCGCGATGGCGGCGGCTTCGTCGCGCAGGCTGGGCAACTGGTTATGCAGCTTCTGTCGCAGTCTGGGATCCTCACGGATGTGCCGCCAGGCCAGCGCGCGTTGTCGCAGCTGGCGGAAGCGCTCCGTGTTCTGAAGGTCCCACGACGCGCTGGTGATGAGGGATGCGACATACAGTCCCACGAGCATCGCCCGATGAATGCCAGACCGCTACTATCTGCGCTGCATGGAACAGCGGCACGAGCATGGTGCCGAGCACGTGGGTGTGCATGGCGAGCTGCGAACGCGCGGTGGCCATGCGGGCAGCGATCTCGCGTGCGAGCGTGAATGGCTTTGCGTGGTTCAGCCGTCCCCAGAAGGCGAGCGGCATGCTGATCGCGCCGAGTAGCAGACCGCGTATCACGCACCGGTCAGCGGCGGTAAGTCTGGTATCCAGCGCCACACGAGTTGAGGCGAATGCCGAGATTTTTCGCGATGTGTTGCGGTGTGCCGCGGTGCGAGCAGCCCTTGCTGGATGAGTTGGACACGCTGTTCGACGTGCGGTGTAATCTCGCCGTGCTTTAGTCGCTGGCGGACTTCATCGTCGCGCCGCGCGATCGCGATCGTTGCCACGTTGGATGCATCATGATCACCGAGCGGTCAGATCACGTCTGATACGGCCGCGAGCACCGTTGCGAATTCCAGGACCTCATCGGCTTCAGTCTCGTCGTCGAGGTGAAGCGTCACGGCGTGCAGTTGCGCGTGGATGTCGGCGGTGAGTGCATAGACCGGCGCATGCCTGGTCATCATCGTGTCGAGTGCAATGGGCTGGCCCACCTGCATCAGCACGCGCGAGCGGATACCGCCCTTGCACTCGTAGTGGATGCTTCGCGGCACGATGGTCACGCTGCGAATCCTCGATTACATGCCCGAGATTCCCCAATCGTAGAGCGCCCGGACACGGAGCTCCGGACGTTTTAGATCCAACGCATTCAGCTATCGCATGGACGCGCGTTCGGCGTGATGAAGTTCTGGAGCGACTGACATGGTGCAGTGACCGGTCGCTGCAGCTGAGCGGGCCCGAGCGCAGATTCATCGTCGACAATCGGTCGAGCCTGCGTTGTCCGTTTCACCCGGTTCGTATGTTTGTGCATGTCTCCACATCAGCGGGTGCGCGTGACGGGTCGTTTTACCTCCTTTCAGGCGCCTGCGGCGGTGCTGGTGGCAACGCTTGTGCTGGTCACCTGTGGCAGGGATGTACCGGAGTCCAAGGCCGATTCCGCGACTCGGCCATCCGACTCGACAATCTTGGCGGGTGAGCCGCCGGTTGCACCCACGTCTGTCGTGTTCTGGGACGCGCAGGATGGATCAGCGATCTACCTGCCTGCCGAAGGCGGTGCCGCGCAGGTTATCCTGCCACCCGTGCTTGACGACAGCGTCCCGAAGCCGTCGAGTGCGGTGCTCCCGTCCGATGCCGCGCCAGCGTCGGTCGACCTGTTCGCACCGTCGGGCCTGATCGGCACGGTGTCGGTAGGCGAGTACACTGTTGGCGCGCAGACCGCCGTCAGTGCCGGGTGCGACGCGTGGCCGGTAGTGCCGGTGCGGCATGGACTCGGCAATCCACTACTCAACTGGCGGATCGCCCTGCAGCATGGCGTCGGCGAGCCCATGCACGCCGACTCGATCGGTAGCATTGCGCGGACCGATTCGGCGCTGCTCGTGGTGGACATCAACAAAGCGGCGGCCCTGCTGCCGCTGGACAGCAGCGGCGTGATGCGGCGCGTGCCGTTCGGCGTGTCGAAAGCCTACCGCTTCAAGCTGCCGGGCGATGTCGACGTCGTCGTCACCGTGGTGGAGCGTCGGCTCAACGTGGAGGCGTCGCCGCGTGTCGAGCGGTCAGTGCTGGTGCTGGAGCGTGTCGCCGGCTCGAAGGCATTCAAGGCCGTTTGGACGGAAACGCAGTATGCGACAGAGGATGACCTGATCGCGGTGGACCTGCTCGGCGTGGTCTCGATGCGGGCGTCGGGACGACCCACGCTGTTCCTCGGGCAGGATTTCGGCGACGGCTCGCGCGTCCAGATGCTGCAGCGAGACGGTTCCGGAAAGTGGTCGGTGCGGTGGGCGAGCGCTTACACCGGCTGTTGAGCAGCGCTTCACACACAGCTGCCCCGGGTCAGTCCTTTGTGCTGTTCGGTTCGTCCAAGTGTGCTACCCTCGTACTGCTTTTCGAGCCCCGAGTGCGGCCGGCGCACGGTAAACACCTCGCGTCAGGGCCAGAGCCAGGAGGGTGAGCAGATACGGCAGCGCGAGGAATATCTGGTATGGCAGGTTCAGGTTGAGTGCCTGAAAGAGGAATTGCAGCGCGCTTGCCATACCGAAAACTAGCGCCGCCATCGCAACACCTACGGGGTGCCATCTACCCAGTGCGACTATCGCGATGGCCACGAATCCACGTCCGGCCGACATGCCCTCCGTGAAGGTGCCGACCTGCGCAAGTACGAGTGTGCCGCCCGCCAGTCCGCCACACATGCCACCGAACAGGACGGCCGTGGTCTGCACTCGGCGCGTCGAGATTCCCGAGGCGAGTGACGCGCCGGGATTTTCTCCGGTGGCACGAATTGCCAGACCTGACTGCGTGCGATGGAGCCAGTACCAGATGGCGGGGACCATCAGCTCTGCCAGATAGGTGGGGAGTGGCTGACGGAAGAGCGCTCGCCCGACGACCGGGATGTCCTGCAGCAGCGGAATGCCGATCACCGATAGCGTCGGCGCCGAGAGCGCGGCGCCGCCGTCTCCGTAGATCACGCGATACAGGGTGCTCGTGAGTCCGAGGCCGAGCATCGTGATCGCCGTGCCCGTGATGATCTGATCGGCAGCCAGGCCGATGGCGACGACGACGAAAATTAAAGCGATGCCAATGCCGGCGATGCCTGCGGCGAGGAGCGCGGCATTTGGTCCGACGACGGTTGCGGCGACGAGTCCGGCGAGGCATCCCGCGATGATCGTCCCCTCGATACCGACGTTGATCACGCCGCTGCGCTCCGCCACGGTCTCGCCCAGGGCGGCGAGCAGGAGCGGTGTGGCGCTGCGGACGGAGGCGTCGAGGAAGTCGGCGAGAGCGGGTGAACTCATGCTGGTGACGAGCTCGCCTCGAGAACCTGGTCGTGCGGGGTCCCCCCCCGATTCAACGATCGCATTCCCTGCACCTTCGCTCCAATCCATTCCGATGCCAGCAACATCAGGATCACGCACGCCTCGACCACCCCGACCAGTCCCGCCGGTACCTGCGCATCCCGCTGCATCGCACTCGCCCCAGCCTCCAGTGAGCCGAACACCACCGCCGCGCCAATTGCCGAGGCCGGGTTGAGGCGAGCCAGAAGCGCGACAGCGATCGCCGTGTAACCGTATCCCGGCGAAAGGTTTTCATAGAGCGCATATGTGACCCCTGTCACCTCGACCGCGCCACCCAGCCCGGCCAGCGCACCGCTCATGACGAAAGCCGAAAACATCACGCGCCGCACATCGATGCCGCCGGCGCTTGCCGCCGCCGCCGCGTTCGACCCCGTCATGCGCAGCCTGAACCCGGGCGCGGTGTATCGAAGAAACCAGGCCAGGCCAAGCGCGCAGCACACGGCAAGCGCCACGCCCAGATGCAGTCGTGTGCCCGGTATCAGACGCGGCAGGCGGAGCGCCTGATCGATCAGCGCCGACTGCGGGAAGATGCGCGTCGGTTCCTGCAAGGGACCGCGCACGAGAAGGCCCGTGATATTCAGTGCGATCACGTTCAGCATGATGGTGCTGATCACTTCCAGTACGCCGAAACGAACGCGCAGCAGGGCCGCGACGGCAGCCCATGCCCCGCCGGCAAGCCCTCCCGCGAGCAGCACGAGGAGTGCGCCGGCGAGTCCAAGTGACGTCGGCATGATCATCGCCACCGCAGTGGCTGCTGCCGCACCGATGAGCAGCTGGCCTTCGGCGCCGATGTTCAGGATGCCCGCCCGGAACGCGACTGCGATGGCGAGTCCGGCGAACAGCAATGGCGTCGCGCGCACCAGTGTGCCGGATGCGATCACGGACCACGATCCGAACGCTCCACGCCAGAGTGCCGTCAGCGACTCCGCCACGGGATACCCGCTGACGACCAGCAATGCGGCAAGCATCAGCAGCGACAGAATGCCGGCGAGCAATGGGTCGAGCACCATCCGGGCGATGCGCATCATCGGTCTGCCGGTGCGAGCATTGCGCGGCCAACCGTGTCGCGATCCGCGGCCACTTCGCGCACGTGACCTTCTGCCACGACAATCACTCGATCCGCGAGCGCGAGTACCTCGTCCAGGTCGCTCGAATAAACAATCACCGCCGTTCCCTGATCGCGCGCCGCGCGCAACGCGGCATGCACGTCTGCCGTCGCGCGGATATCGAGTCCGCGCGTGGGGCTCTCCACGACGAGCGCCTCAGGCGAGCCAGAAAGCTCGCGGCCGAGCACGAGCTTTTGCTGGTTGCCGCCGGAGAGCGTCCGGACTGCGGCCTGTGCATCGCCCGCGCGCACGTCACGCAGCCGCATCAGGGTGCGAGTTGCATCGCGCAGCGCGCTCCACGGTATGATGCCGTGCCGACGTCCTGCGCCCTTGAGTGCCACATTCTCCGTGATCGTCGCGTCCAGCACGATGGCGTCGCGATGACGATCCTCAGGCGCGAAACCGACGTCTGATGGCAGCGTCGCGGTGCCGCGCGTGGGTGTCGTTCGTCCGGCCATCACGCGCAGCAGTTCCTGCTGACCTGCACCTTCGACCGCAGCGACGCCAACGATCTCGCCGGCGCGTACCGTGACATTCACATCACGCAGGCGCTGCACGCCTTGTGCATCGTCCACGCCGACGCCCGTGAGTACGAGCACGTCGCGCGTTTTTGCTGACGATGATGAATGACCGGCTTGCCGTGAGTGCGCCCTCGTCGCCCCGATGACGCGGGCATCCGCCGACGACATGTCCGGCCCGCCCAGCATCGCGTCGGCGAGCGATGACTCCGTGGTATCGCGCGCATGGCCGGTGAACACCGTGCGTCCCTTGCGCAGCACCGTGATGCGATCAGCGACGCTGAGCACCTCGCGCAGCTTGTGCGCGACGAGGATCACCGTACCGCCATTTGTGGCGAAACGTCGCATCCACGTGAGTAGTTCACGTGCTTCCTGCGGTGCGAGCACTGCGGTGGGCTCGTCGAGGATCAGAATGGTCGTATCGCGCGATAGGGCTTTGATGATTTCAAGTCGTTGCTGCGCGCCGACTGTGAGGTCGCGCACGCGCGCATCCGGATCGATCGGCAGTCCGGATGCTGCACTGAGCTCACGGATGTGCGCACGCGTCGCATCAAGGTCGAGCCGCGCGGTACCGCCCAGCGCGACGTTTTCGGCGACGGTCAGAGCGTCGACCAGCGCGAAATGCTGCTGCACCATGCTGATCCCCTGACGCATAGCATGTCGCGGGGACCGAATATGCGCACTGTCGCCGTCGATGTGGATCGTTCCCGCGTCTGGTTGCTCGAGCCCGAACACGATCTTCATCATCGTCGACTTGCCCGCACCATTCTCGCCGAGCAGGGCGTGCACCTCGCCGCGTTGCACGGTGAGCGATGCGGCGTCGAGTGCGATCACAGGACCGTACTGTCTTCTGATCCCGACGAGCGCCAGCCGTGGCGCCGGCGCGCTCACAATCCGGTCGGTGCCGGAAGGAACGACCAAGGCAGCATCCACTGCTCGCCCACCGCGCGTGCGAGTGCCTGGACGCCGAGTGTCTCGGTCGCGTAGTGACCAGCGTAGATGATGACGAGTCCTGACTCTTCGGCATCGACAGCGGTGTGATGCGGTCCTTCACCGACGATGAGCGTGTCGGCACCGATCGACAGCGCTTCGCGGAGCGAATCGCTGGAGGCACCGCCGCCGCTGCAGATCGCGACGCGCCTAGACCGTCGTGCCGCGGCATAGGGCGTCACGACGGCGTGATGCCCATGCGCGGAAGCGAAGCTGCGTGCTCGCGCGGCCAATGCCGCAGTGGGGAGGTCGCACTCCGTCACCACTCCGATCGGGACGCCTTTGTACGGGTGCCATGTGGCTGCAGGCGTCAGGCCCAGTTCCCTGGCGAGCAGCACATTGTTTCCGTGCGTTGCATGCCGATCGAGCGGCAGGTGCGAGCTGTAGACCGCGATGTCGTGATCGAGCAGCAGCTTCAGCTTCGTGTGCATCGTGTCGCGGATCGGCTGGGCGCCTGCCCAGAACAGACCGTGATGGACGATCAGCAGGTTTGCGCCGGCTTCAACCGCCAATTCCACGCTTCGCAGGGACGCATCCACGGTGGCCGCGATCCGGTGCACGGGTCCGGCATGCTGAACTTGCAGCCCATTCAGTGCACCGCCGTAATCAGGCGTGCTCGACGTCTGCAGCAGATCATCGAGCCACGCAACAATCTCGTCGGTCCCGGCAGTCCGCTCGGGATCGATCACGGCTTGATGGCGGCGATCGGTGGAATGGGCGCCTTGAAGGTTCCGGCGACAAACAGTTTCGTGACTGAGTCGACGGTCAGCAGCGCGGGTGCCGGAATCGTGCCCCGGAGCGCCGGATTCAGTTCGAGCCGGACGACGTTCGAGGCCGTGCCGAGCGAGATGACACGCGGCTTGAAGGTACCAGCCTGAATTTCGCGGGCGACCAGTAGGAATGCGCGCGGCAGATCGATGACGACGCTTCCCAGCACCACCTCCGGTGCGACGGCGTTCTGATTGCCGTTGGTTCCGAAGACGCGGACACCCTTCGACTCGCGTGCCGCCTGAAAGATGCCGAGTCCTGCCGCGTCGGCATTCTGGAAGATGATGTCGGCTTTGCGTGCGATTTGCGCGAGCGCCTGTTCCTTGCCGGCGCTCGCGTCGTCCCAGTTGCCGACATACGAGGTGATCATCTTCACCGACGGGTTTACTGATCGTGCGCCCTGTTCAAAGGCGTAAAAACTCCGGCGGACCGGCGGGATCTCCTGTCCGCCGATTGCACCGATCGTTCCGGTCTTCGTTGCCGCTCCTGCGATGATGCCAGCCAGATATGCGCCGTCTTCGAAAGCGAACTCGAGGCCCGTGAGATTGGTGCTGGTGCGGGTCCCGGAGGTCGTGACGTACTGCGTCCTCGGAAACTCCTGCGCGATGCGTTCAGCGGCGTCCTGATACTCGAAGCCGTGTCCGAAGACCAGCGTGTAACCCTGCTCACCGTAAAGTCGGAAATTCTCATCGAACTCAGCTGGCGTCTTAGTCTGTACATGACTGACACGTGCGCCCAACGAATCGTGGATCATGTTCAATCCGGCGAATGCACCTCCGTTCCACCCTTGATCAGAGACCGGACCAGGTGTCAGCAGCGCGACGCGCAGCGTGGCAGGAGCTGCGGCGGCGGAATCGTTTGCTGCGCTCTTCGTACTACCGCACGCCGCCATTACAAGAGCGCCGGCGAGAGAAGTCAGTGTGGAAAACTTGGTACGACACGCTGATGTACCAGTGTAAGTCATTGCAGCGTGTATAGTTATAGTTTTGTGTACAAACGCCGGATTGTCTACACGTAGATCTTTACGGTGTTTTCGGTATCCTTTTCCCAACCTTCCTACTCGTTCGATTCGGCGCCGAGAATCATCTCCAGCACTCGGCTCAGATCGTCATTCGAGTAAAAGTGAATCCGGAGTTCGCCTTTGGTGCTCTTGCCTTTGCTGAGGTGAACGCCGACATCGGTTTGAAGGTGTCTGCGGAGTCGATCCTCAATGCCGCGAGCTTCGGCAGATGCGGCGGTTCGCGGCGTCGTTGCGGTCTTTGCGCTGTGTTTTTTGCCTGGTGTCGCCTGCACCCGACGTTCAACGTCGCGAACGCTGAGTCCTTGTGCGGCGATTTCACGTGCGAGCTCGACCATGGCACGGTCGTCGCCGAGTCCGAGCAGTGCTCGGGCGTGTCCCAGCGAGATCGTGCCGTCGCTGAGGAGGCGGCGTACAGCGGCCGGGAGTTGCAGGAGGCGAAGCAGGTTGGTGATTGTCGAGCGGTCTTTTCCGACCACCTCGCCGACCTGGGTGTGGGAGAGTGCGAACTCGTCAACGAGGCGCTTGTAGCCCTCCGCCTCTTCGAGCGGGTTCAGGTCGCTGCGCTGCAGGTTTTCGATGAGTGCGAGCGTGAGCAGCGTCCTGTCGTCGATGGTACGCACGACGGCCGCGATTTCCGTCCATCCCAGTGCAATAGCTGCCCGGAAGCGACGTTCGCCGGCGATCAGTTCGTAGCCTGTTCCGGCTGGAGCCGGGCGCACAGTGATCGGTTGCAGGAGGCCGCTAGCCTTCAGCGACGCCTGGAGTTCCGCCAGTTCTTCCGGTCGGAATTCCTTTCGGGGCTGGTACGGATTTGCGCGGATCTCGCTCAGGCGCAGGTTTTTGAGTCCGTCCGTGCCGGTGGATTCCGTTATCGCGCCGGGTGGATTCCGCGGTTCCGGGCTCTTCATGGCGAGGAGTGCTTCGAGTCCCCTGCCAAGGCGTCGTGGTTGTTCTGGCTTCATCATGGATCCTTGGTCGGCTTGGGTCTGTCGCGGTCGGTGCAGTGGTGCGGTGAGCGCGGTCAGCTGTCGGCGCGACGTGTGGATCCTGGGGGGGCGACGGGTGTTGCGCGATGTCGAGCGATCAGTTCCTTGGCGACTGCCATATAGGCCTGGGCACCGACGGAGGCGAGGTCGTAGAGAATGATTGGCTTGCCGAAGCTTGGCGCTTCAGCCAGTCGGACGTTACGGGGGATGACACTCTCGAAAACTTTCGGTCCGAAGTATTCCCGTGCATCGGTCGCGACCTGTCGAGACAGATTGAGTCTGGCGTCGTACATGGTGAGCAGGACGCCGTCGATACCGAGTTCCGGATTGACGCTGCGTTGTACGAGGTGAACCGTGTTCAGAAGTTGTGACAGTCCTTCGAGTGCGTAGTACTCGCACTGCACCGGAATAAGCAGAGAATCTGCGGCTGCGAGCATGTTCACGGTGATCAGGCCCAGCGACGGCGGGCAGTCGATGAGGATGTAATCGTACTCGTCGCGAATGAGTGCGACTGCTTTTCGCATCATGGCTTCGCGTTCATCGCGGTCGACCAGCTCGACTTCGGCGCCGGCGAGATCTGCGGTAGCCGGGAGCACGTCAAGTGTCGGGAACTGGACTTTGCGATGTCGCGACGCACTGATGTTGCTTTCGCCGATCAGGACGTCATATGTCGTTCGGGTCACGTCGTCTCTGGATAACCCGATGCCGGATGTCGCATTGCCTTGGGGGTCGCCGTCGATGAGCAGGGTCCGTTGTTCTGCCACGGCGAGGCTGGCGGCAAGGTTGACGGCAGTCGTCGTCTTCCCGACTCCGCCCTTCTGGTTTGCGATTGCTATGACTCGAGCCACTGGTATGTGCGGCGGGGGATGAGAATGACCGTGACGCGAATATACGTCGCAACGTGAGCAGCGAAGACTTGACATGGTGTTCCACGTGGAACACCGACGCCAGTACTTCTGAACTGTTCCACGTGAAACAGGAGGAAAATACAAGTCAAAATCAACGTAAACCTATGTACCACAATGATTTACACGATAGCAACCTACGTTCGATCGTGCGTGATGCGTCGAGGCACCTACTCAACATCCATCGTCCGAACTGTGGACGCCGTGGAAGCGCCGTAACCTCGTGTCCCTCACATGACGGCGACGAACACCGCCGGAACGTGGACCTGTGCGCAAACCGTCGCGCCCATCCCCACCCCTGCCCATCCCTGGAGAACTTCGGGCGACGCGGTGGTCATTGTCCTAACCACTTCCCTCCGTGGCCCGCTCGCGCAACTTCCGCGCTCAACCGCACACACGGATACGATTGATGCCGCTCCCCATCTCCTCGTCAGGCCCGTCGCTCGCCATCCAGCGCGAGGCGTTCGAGCGCGTCGGGCTCACGCGTGAAACGCTCGACAACATCCTGAACCTCACCGACGACGAGTTCCGTGTCGAAGGAGCGCTCATCATCATCGGACCGCTCCCGAATACCGATGACGTGCCAAACCTCATCGAGCTATTCGAGGATGCAGGCTTGGTATACTTCGACGACTTCATGGAAATCCCGGGCGGATTCCCTGACTGGATCGAATTGTTCGTGCGCCACCGGGGATGACGTCCGCGGCAGTCTGGCATGCAACGGTGCGCTGTTGCTGAGGAACCGCTGCCGATATGACCCACTTCTGATGAGCTACTGCTGACGAACCGCCGCTGACGAATCGTAAATGGCGAACCGTAACGGCTTTGACGCAAAATGGCTTTGACGCCGAACGGCGCGACGCAGAAAAGCATCGCTGCGGAACAACAGCTCAATCCTCGGCGGTCAGTTCAAATCCGCACGCGTCGGTGTGGAGGAGAGTTTGCGCGGTCCGGAATTACAACAGCTATACTGCAACGGCTTTGACGCAGAACGGTACGATGCAGAACAGCCGTACCTAAATCCTCGGCGGTCGGTGCGCGTCCGCAGGCGTCGGTGCGGAGAAAAGGTCGCGTGGTCTGGAACTGCAACAGCTGTACTGCGACGGCTTTGACGCAGAACGTACGACGCGAAGCGGTCTTGCTGCGGAACGGCGGTGTAACCCTCAACGGTCAATTCGTGTCTCGAGGCGCCGGTGCGAGGGAGAGTTGCGTGGTTTGGAACTGCACTAGCTGTACTGCAACGGCTTTGGCGCAGCACTGCTCGATGCAGCACTGCTCGACGCAGCACTGCTCGATGCAGCACTGCTCGACGCAGCACTGCTCGACGCAGCACTGCTCGACGCAGCACTGCTCGACGCAGCACTGCTCGACGCAG
>JACMPK010000143.1 GCA_014377535.1 Gemmatimonadaceae bacterium | reverse complement strand
CTCGTGGCGCAGTGCCGCGCACACGGCAATCGCAGCGCCGTGCGCACGCCATGCACCACGCTGGAGCGCGAGTTCACCACAGCGCGGGCGGACGCCGAGGCGCAGTGGGCCGGCCTCCGTCCGGTGCTGACGGAGTACGACTCGCTGCTGAACGTCGTGGCGCGTGACAACGGCGTGCCCGCGACATCCGTCACCGACGTGACGCTCGGGCGCATGACGGGACGCACGCCCGGCGCACGCGTCGCCCTGCAGCGCCTCGCCGGCTTCGCGGGCAACGGCCTCACGCCGAATGTCTCGCGCGTGGCCCGCAAGCAAGTGGAGGGGCGGCTGAAGGTGGGCTACAACCTCGCGTTCGACGGCCGCAGGGTGATCGGCGATACGCCGGCGATGGGTCGCGTGTACGGCAACGCGAACGTGACCGGCCCTGATGCCTCGCACGGCACGGCGGTGGCGAGCCTGATCGCTGCGGTGACCGGCGACAGCGGTTTCGTGGGCGTGGCGCCGGGCGTACGCATCCTGCCGGTGCGCGTGGTGCCAAACGGCGACGAGGACGACAAGGATGTGGCGAACGGCATCCGGTATGCCGTGGCCGCGGGGGCGCAGATCATCAACATGTCGTTCGGCAAGCCATACTCGCCGGGCAAGGCATTGGTGGACAGTGCGGTGCAGTTCGCGGTCTCGCGTGGCGTGCTGCTGGTGCATGCCTCGGGCAACGAGAGCACCGATGTGGATGCATCGCCCACGTTTCCAACTGCGGCCTATGCCGACACCAAGGCCGGGCGTGCCGCTACCTGGATCGACGTGGGCGCATCGAGCTGGCGCGCCGGCGAGATGCTGGCGGCGGATTTCACCAACTACGGCCAGACCATGGTGGACCTGTTCGCCCCCGGTGTGTCAGTTTTCGCTGCGGCGCCCAATAACGAGTTCGCGCGCGAAGACGGCACGAGCGTGGCGGCACCGGTGGTCAGCGGCGTGGCGGCGCTGTTGGTGTCGCAGTTCCCGACGCTGTCCGCCGTTGACGTGAAGCGCATCCTGCTGGCGACCGTCACGAAGTTTCCCGATCTGCAGGTCGCAAAGCCGGGTGCGCGGGGCGAGCGCGTGCCATTCAGTTCGCTGTCGGCGTCGGGTGGCGTGATCAACGCCTACGAGGCGGTGAAGATGGCGCAGCGCGAAACCCGCCGCGTGCCGTAGCTGGCGCCGCCTGCCTGGCGGCTCGCTGCACGCGCTCACGAGACCAGGTTGGTCCGGAAGTCGTCGCACGCGTGCAGCACCCTGTCTGACGCGTGCTGCAACACTCTTTGGTGCCGCTTAAAACGAAAAGGGCCGGCGATGCCATGCGCACCACCGGCCCTTCACACGTGCGCCGGGTCAGGCGGCGAGCTCGTCCTCGACCTGCTCGTTGTCAACGTCGCCTTCCGCTTCCCGCAGCAGTGCCAGCATGGCGTCGCTGTCGAAGTCGCCACCTGCGACGATGGTGATCGGGACACGAATGGCAGCAGTATGGCCGCCTTGGCTGCGCACGCTGATGAGATGCGCAACCGCCGAACGCAACTGCGGCCCATTGCTGCTGAGGAGTGCCGCCGCGTCATCCTGCAATGCAGCCTTCGCGAACGACAGTTCCGCTGCGAGCGCGCTGCCGTCGGCATTGATCTGCCAGACGGAGTCCGGCTTGCCGCGGTTCGCCGCCGCCAGCGCCCAAGCCAGATGCATGACAGTGGGATCACCGAACAGAGTCACGACCTGATGCTGCGATGCCACCGGGTCTGCACCTGCCGCCCACCGCACGGACTCGGCCACGACGCCAGCCGATGCCGGTACTGCAGCCATTCGAACAAAGACATCGATCATCGACACCCCCTCCCCGTGACGCACACGGATGGTGCGGTTCTCCCGCTCCGCCGAGATGCAGATGTCCGAGTGACACCTGCCAGCGCAACGTCAAGCCACGCGGACTGCTCATACATCCTACCGACGTCAGCAAATGCCGTTCCGTGTCGAACCTGCATGAAAAATGCGCAAATGACCAGACAGCGCAGGTCGTGTGCACGGACTGAGACAGAACCGATGCAGCAACGTCTTGGTTAGTGCGGCTTCATCGCGTCGCAGACGCCTTGCCCACGGTACAACCGTCCCTAGCTTGCCCACATGACCACTGTCACCGCCGGGCGGACACGGCCCACGATCCTGGTGATTGAGGATCGTGCGGAAGTTCTGGAAGTCGTTTCGCGCACGCTCACCGAGAGCGGCTACAGCGTTCTCACCGCGCAGGACGGCGAATCAGGCTTGGCGATAGCCCTCGACCAGGCACCCGACCTGCTCATTCTGGACATCGGTTTGCCCAAAGCGAACGGTCTCGATGTCGCGCGCGAACTGCGCGAGCGCGGCTTCCGGGCACCGGTGCTCATGCTGACGGCGCGCGTGACGATCGGCGATCGCGTGGCGGGGCTCGAGGCTGGTGCCGACGATTATCTCGTGAAGCCGTTCGACGTCGACGAGCTCGTCGCGCGAGTGCGCGCGCTGCTCCGCCGCTCGACGCTGCGTGACGAAGAATTGCAGCTTCGCGTGGGCACGCTGCAGCTGGACACCGTCTCACGCGAGGTCACGCGCGACGGAACGCCAATCTCGCTGACACAAAAGGAGTATGCACTGCTGGAATACCTCATGCGGCACGCCGGTCATGCCGTCACGCGTGAGCAGATTGCCGAGCATGTGTGGAAGACGGAATTCGATCCGTCGACGAACATCGTGGACGTGTACATCAATTACCTGCGCAAGAAGATCGACGGTGCACAGGGTGCGAACCTGCTGCACACCGTCCGCGGTACTGGATACATGCTGCGCGCCTGATGGGCATGCAGGCCGTGTCGCCTGTCTCAGTGTGGCGCAGCCTGCAGCACTCGGTCGTATTCGACGATGACCGTGCGCACCTCGGCCGTGCTGCGTTCGTGCACCAGCTGGGCAAGTAGCTGCGGGACGCGCTGTGCCAAGATCGGCGTGAGCTCGATCAGCAGCCAGTTGGCGGCCCAGCCATCGGAGGGATTCGCACGACGCCACGACTCGTCGACCTGCGCGGCGAGCGTCGCATCGTCACCGGTCAGTGCGAGCAGCTCCGCTGAGAGCGCGTCGTGCAGTTCGCGGCCGGGAAACCATCCCGTGTGCCCCGCCACCAGCGACTGCGCTCGCTCAAATTCATGGATCGCGCGCGCGACATCGCCAAGCCTGAAGCGGCACAGGCCAGCACCGCACCTCGCGCCGACTTCCACGTCGTGTTGCCCCACGCGCGCGCCAAGTGACGCTGCGACGTCATACAGGTCGGCCGCCGCGCCAAGGTTACCGCATTCACGATCGAGGTGCGCGATGTTGAAGAGCGCCAGCAGTTGACGCTCGCTGTTTTGGACCGCAGCGAAGAGTGCCAGCGCATCGCCGAAGTGTGCGCGCGCCTGATCCAGATCGCCGGTACGACGCGCGACCACGCCAAGCTCCAGTGCCGCCACACCCCACTCATCGGGCGTGCCGGCGCTGCGGCCAAGATCGAGGGCGCGACCCAAAGCGAGGCGGGCATCGCTCCATCGCTCGCGCTGCGCCGCGACCACGCCGATGCGATCCCAGCATTTTGCCTGTCCTCGTGCATCTTGCAGGTGTTCGTACAGCGCGAGCGCGCGACGGAAGCTGACGTCTGCCTCGTCTGCGCGTTTACCATCGAGCGCGATTCCGAGCCGCACCAGTGCATCGGCGAGGAGCGCGTCGTCGCCGAGAGTACCGGCCAGCGCAATCGCATCGCGAGCCGCCTGCTCCGCTGCCGTACGATCACCGAGGCGCAGGTGCGAGGCCGCAAGCATGCCGAGCAGTGCGACTCGCTCGTCGTCGGCCCCAAGGTCGGCGGCGTCGCGTACCAGACTTTCGCAGGCAATGAGCGTCTGTCGCGCAGGCTCGCCAAGCAGCGCACGAAGCCGCTCGCGCATGCGGCGCAGGCGCAACGTGTGCCGATGATCGTCACGCACGGCGAAGAAGTCCAGCGCCAGCGCGCAGGTCTCCTCGGCTTCTGCATACTCGCCGCGCAGTTCCGAGACCTCCGCCATTGCGACGCGCACGGTGGCACGCGTGGCGATGTCGGGCGCGTGGCGCTCAGCGATACGCAGAAACTCCCCGGCCTCGCCATGTGCGTACACGCGGCGGGCGCGCTGGCTGGCCGCGAGCGCGAACGTGTGCGCCTGCACCGCGTCGCCGGCGCGATCGAAGTGCATCGCGATTTCGGCTACCGCGTCGGGGGTGCGCTTGCGCAGCGCCTGTGCGACGCGTTCGTGCGTGCGCTGCAGCCGCTGCGGATCGAGCGGCTTGCAGAGTGCCTCGATCAGCAGGGAGTGCACGAACATGTAGCGATCACTCCCACGACCATGCGCCGGCTGGATCACATTGGCGCGCACGCCACTCTCGATTGCGTCATGCAACGCCTCGACCGGCACGCGGGCGGCATCGTGCACCACGCCAAGGTCGAACTCGCGTCCCACAATGGCCGCGACGGTGAGCACGTCGCGATCGGACTCGCCGAGTTTCGCGAGTCGTCGGCCGAGCAGGTCCACGACTTCGTTCGGCAGGCGCAGTCCCGAGACCGGATGCCAGGTCCAGCGGCCCTTCTCGAACCAGATGTCGCCTTCGTCGAGCAGCGTGCGCACAGTCTGCGCCACGAGCAGCGGGTTGCCTTCGGTCTGCCGGTACAGGTACGCCAGGAACTCGCGTTCCACGGCCTGACCGTGAAACGCGGAGTCCACCCAGCGCCGCAGTTCATCGCGGGTCAGGCGCCCCAGCGCCACTTCGTGGACACGACCTTTCTGCACCAGCTTCCGCATGCGCTCGTGCACTTCGGGCGTCACATCCTCCATGCGCAGCGTGACGCAAAGCAGCACCGGCTCCGTCTCGAGCTGCGTGACGAGGTGCTCGAGGGCATCCCAGCTCGCGGCGTCGGCGCGTTGCAGGTCGTCCAGCACGACCACGAGCGGACGATGACGCGCCGCCTGCGCGATGTAGGCCGCGAGCTCGCCGAGCAGCGCGAACTGGCTGCTCGTCGGAGCGGCGGGCGTGGTGCCGGCGGCGGCGGCGGCGAGGCCCGGGACGATCCGCGAGAGTTCGGGCCAGTGGCGCCCGTCGTCGGACCGTGCGAGGTGCGGCGGAAGGGTTGCCGGACTGCGCATTAACGGTGGCGCCGACGCGCCGGCGGCGGCGGACCGGGTGGCCGGCGCCGCGATGCCGTGAGTGACGGCCTTCGCGCGTCCCGCGTGCGCGGCAGGATCGGCGGGCGCGACGTCGGACGCGGCTGGCGTGATCCAGCCGCGTCGCGGAGTGCTCGCATTCTGCCGCTGCCGCTCGAGCGCCTCCACGATCTCGATCCAGGGGGCGTAGGGTGGCTGCCCCGTGAGCGCGTCGAGCGCGCGGCCCACGACCATCGATCCGCCACGCAACCGGATCTCAGGCTCCAGCTGACGCAGCAGCGTGCTCTTGCCCACGCCGGCCTCGCCAAGCACCGCCACAGTGCGGGAGCGTCCGTGCACCGCCTCGTCCAGCAGCCGTGAAAGTCCGCGCAGTTCCTCGCTCCGTCCCACGAAGCGGTCGAGCGCCGGCAGTGCCGCAGCTGGTGTGGTGCCGGCGACCGACACACCGTCGCGTCCATGTCGCTTCACCTGATACATGGCGCGATCGGCCGCTGCAAACAACGATTCCGGATCGGTGCCATGCGCCGGGTACGATGCGACGCCCGCGCTGATGGTGACCCGCACCGGCTGACCGTGCGCGTCCAGCAGTGCTCCATGTCCGCGGATGGCGGCGGCGAGGCGTTCGGCCACCTCGCGTGCTCGCGCCAGGGGAGCGCCAGGCAGCAGTGCGACGAACTCGTCGCTGCCCCAGCGCGCAGCAAGATCACCCCGGCGCAGGGTACGCCGCAGCATCTCGCCGACAAGCGAGAGCACCGCGTCGCCTGTCGAAACGCCATGCACGTCGTTCACCCGCGTGAACTCGTCGATGTCGATGACGAGCAGTGCGCACTGACCGTCGGAGGCACGGGCGCTGGCGATCGCATCGGCGGCGGCAACGACAAATTCCCCGCGGAGGGGCAGTCGGGTCAGGTCGTCGGTCGGCGGATCGTTCGACACAGGTGGCGGTGCGATGGCCCGCTGCAGCGCGGACCGTAAGCAGACAGGTGCAAGCCATTATAAAGCCAGTGTCGGCAGGCAGACAGCCGCGGTTGACATGCGCACGGTGATGCGACGTGAACGACGCCCGTGCGGCAACGTCCGTGCAGTGACGCGTGCTTCCGGAGCGCCTGCCCGTGCCCGCGCCGCCACGGGTCAGCTGGCCAATCGGCTGCGCGAGTTCGGCGATGGCATCGGCGTGTTGGTCGCCGACGTGGGCGATCGCATGGAAAACGTGGTGATCCTGGCGATGACGGAGTTCGGCCTCACGGCTCGCCGGAACGGCAACGGCGGCACCGATCATGAACCTGCACGGTCTTCCCGGGATGTGACGTATCACGAGGTGCGTGGCTTGGCGTGTTGAAGCATGCGGTCACGAGATGAGCTGCGCGTAAGGTTCGCACGATGCCTTCGGGAACGCGTAGATTTGCATCGTCGTCGTGCAATGACGCACGACAGCTTCGCATCTTCAGGTGTTTCGCATCGTGTCTGCGTCACGTACGATCATGTTCAACGTTGCCCTTGGCACGCTGCTGTGCAGCTGTTCGCGTGCCGCGGACTCTGACCAGCCACCCGCCACGAACCGCAGCACCGCAACGGCGTTCGCCATGGCTGAGGCACCTGTCGAGTCGCCAGCTGCGTCAGGCGATGCTGCAACCGTGCATGCCGCGCTGCCGACGAATTCGGGCGCTGGTCCCGTGACCGCGGTGTCTGCCGCACTGCTTCCTGCATCGACGGGCAAGCTGCCCGTGCTGATGGTGCATCTCGTCACCGACACGGACGCGCTGTACACCATCACGAAAGCCCGCTTCCGTCACACGCTCGCGCTGTTGTACGCACATGGCTATCGGCCGATCACCGTCGCGCAGATGATCGACCGTCGCATTGACGTGGCGCCCGGCATGCGCCCGGTGGTGTTCACGTTCGACGATGCGTCAGCCTCGCAATTCGGCTACATCGAGAAGAACGGCTCGCTGCAGATCGATCCGGAGAGTGCAGTCGGCATCTGGCTCGCGTTCGCACGCACGCATCCGGACTGGAAGCCGCGCGCGACGTTCTGCATGCTGAGCGGCGCCGAGGCAGGTCGCAGCTTCTTTGGCAACAAGGGCATCGAGGGGCAGAAAACCGAGTGGCGCTTCCGGAAGCTGCAATTCCTGCGCGATCAGGGCTTCGAGCTCTGCAACCACACGCTCTGGCATGCCAACCTCGCGAAGTATCCCGACGCCTTCGTGCAGGAGCAGATCGCGCGCGGCCAACTTGCCATCGACTCGGCAGTACCGGGCTACAAGGTGCGCACCTTCGCGCTGCCGCTTGGCGTCTGGCCGAAGAACCGCACACTCGCGCAGCGCGGCCAGTGGCGCGACCCGAAGACCGGCGTGGTGACGCGCTACAATTACGACGCCATCCTGGAAGTGGCTGGCGGGCCGAGCGTCAATCCGTTCGACCCGTCATTCAAGCCGCTCAGCATCCGTCGCTTCAACCTGCAGCACGATGCGGTGGACTCGCTCGTGGCGCGGCTGGAACGAACGAATACCGGTTACGTGGTGCCGCCGCTGTCGCGCTGAGCCGCACGCGTTTCAGGGCGCGCCGCATGATGGGCCGCGCGACGCGCCTCGAGCCACCACACGATCGACATCATCACGATGGATCCGATCATCCCGACGAACGCGCTGAGGAAACCCGGTGCATTGCCGAACGCTGACGCCAGCGCGACGTAAGCCAGCGTGCCGGCGATCACGGTCAGGCCGCCGCGCACACGGGGAAACCAGAAGGCGCGCGTGTCCTGCGGTGTTGGCGGCGGTGTGGAGTCGTTGCGTGGCATGCTCAGAATTTCCAGCCGCGCAGCGAACGCAGCGCCGTGTCCAGCGCGTCGCGCTGCTCGGGAAGCGTGGCGCGTTGCAGCAGCTGTTCATACGTGTAAACCGCCAGATCCAGTGCGTCGTAGTCCTTCTCTGCACCAGCCAGTGCGGCCGCGTTGTCAGCGAGGTTCGCCATCGCGAGCTCGTCTTCCGGAAAACGGTCCACGATCTGCTTCCATCGCGTGGTGCGGTCGCGCGGATCGCTTTCGCTGAGGGCCCACATGTGCCACCCGCCACGATTGGCTGGATCGGCGGCGATCGCACGCTCGGCGAGTTCACCGACGACGACCGGTCCGCGGCCGCTGAGCCAGTAGGCATTCGCCAGAATCACCAGTGCACGTGCATTGGCGGGCTGCGCCTGCACGACCTTCTCGTACAGCGGACCGGCGACTTCCGGAATGGTGCGGAACGGCTCGGCCGCCTCGATCAGTGCATCGGGCATGGCGTCAGCGCTGATGCGGTCCAGCGTGGTGAACAAGGCACTGGTGTCCGCCGTGGCCTGATATTCGGCCACGGCCTGCGCCACGGCGGCTTTTGGATCGGTGTACGTCGTCATGCCAACGAATCTAGGTTGCGCGACAAGCGACTCATGCTGGTGTGGAGCTGGTATACAGCAGCGTGCTCCTGCCACCGGAACTGACACCCAAGGCTCATGGGTTGCGCTCACGCGACGCTCTGACGATACTCAGAGGCAAGCGTTTGAGAGTTGGAAGCCCTGCGAGTCCACGCGGGTTTCTCATCCCAACGTGCGCATCCGAGGTCGGCGCGGCAGAGTGCCCCTGATCCTGAGTGCCTCCGTCCAATCGCAGTGTGTGGGTTCCGTCGCGGTTGGTGCCGTACATCCACGATCGTCCGTCTGGCGAATCGTCGAAGCGTTTGAATGTTGTTCCGCAGTGACCCGGGCCATGGTCCGATCAGATCTTTTTATCCAGACAGTTTCCTGCCCGCGCATCGTTTCAGATGGCGTGACATGTGATGTCTGGATGGTTTTACGGGGCGCCACGCCGTGCGTGCCCTCATGCGCGCCGGTGATTTCGCACCGCCGTGCCCAGTAACCACGAAGCACATGGATGACATGACAGAGCGTCGCAGCCCCTCGACGGGGCGCGCTCCACGAATCCCGCGTAAAACTGCGCAGGGTGACGAGCCGAATCCGTACAAGGACGGCGGTGATGCGCCGGCAGCGATACTGTCTGCACCGTCATCCGCCGCCACCGCTCCGGACGGTGCCGCACCTGTAAAGAAGCCGCGTGGCCGGCCGAAGAAAACGGCAACCGAGGGCGCGTCCGCCGTGGCCGTGGCATCACTGCCGGCACCGCCTGCGGCGCCCGAAGTGGCTGCGACCGTCGTCGCGGAACCTCGCCGCCCAAGGGAGCCGCGCACACCGCGCGTTGGAGCGCCTGACGCGCAAACGGACGCACAGATGGACGCGAAACTGCCCGACGCGTCGCCTGTTGAGTCGCGCAACCGTGACGCGCGGCCGGCTCGACGCTCGCCAGCGCCCTCTGCGCGCGGCACAGCGTCGGCTGCGCAGGTCGAGATGCCCCGCAGATCAGATGCGGCGTCCCCTCGAAGCGAGCCAGCCTCGTCGGAACGCGTCGTACACGATGACGGCCGTGATCGCACGGCTTCTGCGAATGATCGCACTACTTCTGCGAATGATCGCACTGCTTCTGCGACTGATCGCACCGCTTCTGCGAACGATCGCACCGCCCCGGCGAATGACCGCTCCGACCCGGCGAACGATCGCACGGCTCCTGCGGCAGAACGCGGTGTTGAGCGCACCGCCGATCGGCATGTGGAACGCAACGCAGAACGCACCGGTGAGCGCGGACCCGAGCGGAACGCCGAGCGTGGCACCGGCGATCGCAACGAACGTCGCGGGCGATTCCAGCGACGACGTGGGCGCGGTCGCAACAAGGGTCGTGATGGCGTGATGGAGGCAGGCGGTGAAGTTGCGCCGGTGCCGCAGCAAGCGCCGCGACAGGAGCGTGGTCCGCGCCCCGAGCGTCAGGACCGTCCGCCGCGAAACGAACAGCGGCATGAACGCGGGCCGCGTCCGGACCGTCAGGATCGCGGCAATCGCGAGGACCGACCGGATCGACAGGAGCG
The DNA here is from genome assembly GCA_014377535.1 of Gemmatimonadaceae bacterium. Taxonomy (GTDB): domain Bacteria; phylum Gemmatimonadota; class Gemmatimonadetes; order Gemmatimonadales; family Gemmatimonadaceae; genus JACMLX01. The sequence goes on along the minus strand of JACMPK010000143.1, from coordinate 394 downwards.
CGTCGAGACGCCGGGGTCCAGCATCGTCACCGCCGAGGCAACGGTCACCGGCTGGTACGATCCGGCGCGCGGCGATGGCGGGTTCATCCGCAAGGGATCGGCGAGCTACCTGCCGCAGCCAGGCGACGTGTTCATTCCCGGTTGGCTTGCCCGGCAATTCCAGCTTCGACGAGCGGACCTGATCACGGCCGCCTGGGGCCACGACCAGCGCAAGCGTCCGACGGTCTGCGAGATCACGTCCATCAACGAGATGGCGCCCGATCCGAACGTCCGCCGGAACGAGTTCAAGAGCCTCACGGCGTCCTATCCCAACAAGCGACTCACGCTCGAGACCGGTCGCCCGGCGAAGTCGGGACCGGAAATCTCGCGCCGCGCGATCGATCTGATTGCGCCG
>JACMPK010000142.1 GCA_014377535.1 Gemmatimonadaceae bacterium | reverse complement strand
TGGCCTGGTCGCAGGATCGCGTCGGCCCCATGTGCCGCACGGTCGAGGACTGCGCAATGGTGTTCAATGTGATTCACGGCGTGGACGAGAAGGACCCGTCGACCGTGACCACGCCATTTGAGTACGATCGCAATCTCTCGCTGGCGTCGCAACGCATCGGTGTCGACCCGAATGCCCCAAAGGAGTTCGTGGACACGCTGAAGAACCTTGGCATGACGCCGAAGGTCATCGGTGCGCGCCCGGTGGTGGCCGGCATCGGCGGCGGCGGGCTGAACGTGGAGTACGCCGCGGCGTTCGACTCGTACGTGCAGCGCAAGGCGAAGGAGATCGGGCTCGACCTCACCGCGCTGCCCGAGCCGCCGCGCCCAGGCTCCACGCCGTCCGCACCGGCTCCTGCCGCCCCTCCCGCCGTGCCTGCGAATCCCATGGCACCGGCGGACTGGAATCCGCGCTTCGTGCTCGGGCGCACCGTGCGCGCATTCGAGTTCATGCAGAACCAGCGCCGTCGCTACCAGCTGGTGGCGGCATGGGGCGAATTCATGAAGGATCTCGACATGTTCATCGGTGCCCCGTACGCCGACGTCGGACCGAATGCGCAGACGGGACACCCGTGCGTGGTGGTGCCGTACAAGTTCGATGTGCCGGTGGCGCAGGGTGGTGCGGGTGCCGCGCCGGCCGCGACTGCGCCAGCGCTCGCTCCTCAGCCCATCTGCGCCGTGATTGTGGGTGCGCTCTACAACGACGATCGGATCCTTGGCGTCGCGCACCGATTCCAGTCCAATACCGACATCCATCTCAAGCGACCCACCGTCTGACACATCCGTTCTTCGCAGTACTTCGCGGGATCAAATACCGTTCTCGCGAAGGGGCGAAGGGGCGAAGCTGTACATCCGGATCGCCTTTGTCAGCGCGCATATGACGCTGTCACCTCCGTTCGCGCGGAGCAGCGAAGCCGCGAAGGGTAGAAGAGGCGAAGAGGCGAAGAAGGGCCTGCGGATCGCGACGTCCGGCGCACCGAGACCCTTCGTATTTGAGGGGAACCGCGTGTCGGGAGTGCAGTTCCACTCGAACGTTGCTCTCCCGCTTTGTCCGGTGCGGGGCCCGACAGCAGCACTTCTGTGCTGTCCTTCGCACCTCCACGCGCAAAGAGTTGGATGCCGCGAGTCGCAGTGACCGCCGTGATCAAAGCGACCTGCTTTGTTCCTTCGCCTCGTTGCGAGAACGGAGTTGATGATGCCGCGAAGAATGCCGATTACTGCGTGACGCGAAACAGGTCAACGCGAAGCGATTGCCGAGTCAATTGCACGAGCGTGCGCCGTGAGCTGCATGTCCTCGGTGCGCTGCGACAGCGCGACCCGCATCTCGCGCTGCGCTTCGTTTAGCTGCCCGGCGCGGAACAGCGCCCACGCCAGCAGGTCGTGCCCGTAGACGTCACCACGCTCGCGAATCTCGTCCCGTGCGCGGCGCAGCACTTCGGCGCGCTCGGCGGCAGTACCGTAATCCAGCAGGTGCAGCCCCCACGCACGATGAATCGACCCGGGTTGTGTGAGGGCGCTGATCGACATGGCGCTGGCGTATCGCGTTGACTGCGCCGAGTCGCCAAGGGCGGCGTATGCCTGCGCAAGGGTGCCGAGTGTGGTTGGGTCCAGCTGCACGCCGGTTGCCAACTCACCGTACCCGATCGCATCGCGCCACTCGCCTCGTGCGACGGCCACGCGGGCCAGGCCACCCAGTGCGCGAATGTCGCCGTCGTTGCGAGCCAGGGCATGCTCGAACGCATCCTGCGCGGCGTTGAGTCGACCAGTGCGCAGTTCGAGTTCGCCAAGCCGGTAGTGAAACCACGCCGCCTGCTCGCGTGGAAGGTCGTCGCGCTTGTCGACACCGATGATCGATCGCTTCATCAAGTCGCGGGCGATGTCGGCGCGACCGCTCACTTCATACCATCGCGCGAGGCGCGCACCGACGGTGAACTGTCGACCATCGTACCGCACTGCCCGGAAGTGTGCGGCAGCGCTGTCGTATGCGCCGAGTTCGAGTTCGATCTCACCGAGAAGCGCGAGGTGCGACGGTGTGTTCGGTTCCAGCGAGTCGATCCGTGCCGCAACCGCGTGCGCGTCGCGAAAGGCGTGGCGCGACATGAGCGTGCTGGCAAGCAGCTCGAACGCGCGGCCGTTACGGCGCTCACTGATCGCGATCGATTCACGCGCCAGTGATTCGGCGCGTGACATGTCCGACGTGGAGCCCGTGGCCCGCGAGCGGGTGGAGAGCGTGGTGGCGAGCGCGATGCGATCCAGTGCGCCGCGGCGGTCGGCATTGACTCGCTGCTGGTAGAAGGCGACGTCGAGATCGAGAATCTCTGCGTCGCTGGTCACGATTTGTGATAACTCGGCCAGCGGCGCCGACATCGTCACCGGCAGCGCACGAGCGCGCTGAACGATGTTCGTCGCGCGCACATCCCATGCGCGCACCGCAACGATCGTCATCACCGCAGTGGTGACCGACAGCGCGGCGATCAAAAGGTGGGAAGTCGAGAGGCGCGTCATGACCGTCGAATGAGGGGGACGAACGTACGCGGCGACGCACTGGATGGAGTGCGCCGCCGCGAGGCAATGCAATTACTTCAGTGTCGGTGCAGCCAGATACGGGAAGGAGCCGAGGAATTCCTTCTCGTTCGCGCCCACGTTGTCCGTGCAGAGCTGGAAATCACCGCTGCAGTACGTGCCGTTCTTGTCGAGCAGGGGACCGAAGATCGCCATCAGACCTGCGTCGACGACGTCATCTTCCAGGTTGCGACCGCCCCAGCCTTCACCCGGGAGCAGTGCCCACGTGAGCCAACCCGACTTCTTCGGATTCTGCGCCGACTCCACGATCAGCATGTCGGGATACAGCACAGCGCCAAGTGTCGCGGCGACCTTTGGCTGCTTCTCCCGGAAAGCGTTGATGAACGCGAGGCTTTGCGGTCCATACACCGAGCTCGCGTAGGGCTGCGCACGATTGTAGCCATCATGATCCTTCTTCAAGATCGTGACTTCGCTCACGAGCGGGTTGCCAAGAAACTCGACCTGCGTGTAGACGGTGTTGTCTACAGCCTCATCGTCATCGGCCGCGGCGATGCTCGCACTGGTCGGATCGGTGAGGCCCTTCGCATCGGAAGCGTCGCTGCATGCGACGAGTGTCGATGTCATGGCGACTGCAACTGCGGCGGTCAGCGTGCGCATCCAGCGCGCGGTGCGCGCGGAGTTCTTGTCCAGCATGAGTTGGTGCTCCTGAAGATGGAGAGAAGTGGATGAGGAAGGGATCAGCTCAGTTGCCACGGGCCTGGCTCGTCGTGCCCCAGACACCGAAGCGACCCTTCGTTGCCGGGTTGACCAGCATTGCCGTCGGCAACTCCACCACGATCGCCATGTCGTTGAAGCCCTTCAGGAAGTCGACGGCAGGGTTGTCACCCGTTGCATCACGGAACTTGAACACTGGAGTCGTCGGCACAGGGAAACTGTTTCCGTCGGGCCTGCGATCCGGCAGGATCTGGAAGAACTGCGCAAGATCGATGAAGAACGGATCGTCACGCGGGCCGGCGAAGAGCTTGACCTGGCCGGACGTGATCGTGGTGTTCGTGTTGCCCTTGATGAAGGCGCCATTGACCAGCGTGTTCGCGGTGCCCACTTCGTTCGGCTTGTACGGGCCACGCATGGTGACCTTTTGACGACCAGCCGGACCGGTGAAGGTGAACTGCAGCACCAGGTCTTCCCTCGCATCGCCGGTGTTGTCGATCTTCAGCTGGTAGAGTGTCTCACCCTTCTTGCCGAAGGCAGCCTTCGCGGTCTGACCGGGCGTGATCGGCGACTGTGTGCCGAGCACCAGCACGGTGTTCTTCGGGTCCGTCTTCGACGGAAAGGCGTACACGTCATTGACGTCGAACTTCGGGGACGCCTGGACGAGCGAGCTGTCCTGGTGGTCCGACGCCATCAGCTGGCGCACGGTGAGTGCCGAGCCGGCGACGACGGCAACGGCGACGAATGCCTTCAGCTGGACTCGGGTGGGGTGCCACTTCCGCATTACTGCTCCAAGGGTGTCAGAGAGTGAACGAATTCTCATGGGCCTACATCGGGGCTACGACAGGCGTCCGCAACCGGATTGGCAAACTCGACCATTGAGCGCGACTTGGCATCACGTGCTGATGCGTGGGGCGCAAATGCCGTCGACGCCACAATGGTGGCATGGGCATTGTGCCGAGCGAGTGAATTCGATGACGATGGATCATCCGGCCGAATCTGCGTTTCGTACCCGACGCTCCACTCGGACGTATCCGCCTGCTAGTGTGCAGCGGTCCTCAGCAATCCAGCCGGCAGCATTTACCAAGGAGAACTCGCGTGCAGATCACGGACATTCTGGCCAGTGTGGGCGGCCTGCAGTCGATGGCGAAGGAATTGGGCATCAGCGAAAGCCAGGCGCAGAGCGGCGCTGCTGCGCTGGCCCCGGCGGTGCTTGGTGGAATGAAGAAGCAGGCGCAATCGGGCCGCATGGAAGGCCTGGAAGGTCTGCTAGGCAAGCTTGGTGGCGGCGGAATGCTGGATTCGGTGCTTGCATCCGAGCCGACCGACGTAAGCAAGGGCAACGAATTGCTGGGCAGCATCTTCGGCTCGAAAGACGTCAGCCGCACCGTGGCCGACAGCGCGTCGCAGCAGTCGGGACTCGATGCGGGAATCCTGAAGAAGATGCTGCCCATGGTTGCGATGCTCGTGGCGGGATACGTGGCCAAGGGTGGAGGGTCCGGTGCCTCGCAGCAGGCGTCCACGGGTGGCGGACTTGGTGGCATGCTGGGCAGCATGCTCGGCGGAACCGGTGGTGGTGCCGCGAGTGCAGGAAGCGGCGGCGGGCTGGCCTCGATGATCGACATGAACAACGACGGCAACGCACTCGACGACATCATGCGAATGGCGGGCAAGGTGATGCGGTAGCAGAACGCTGATCGGCTCCCGCTGTGCGCTGAGGCCTGCACAAACGATGACAGGGGCCGTCACGGTGTTCTGCGAGGGCCCCCGTCGTCACATCAGCCGCATTCGCTCAGGCGTGCGCTGCCCAGCTCTTCTCACCCGGTGCGTACGGCAGGCAGGGATCGAAGCGGCCCGGCGTTTCCACATACCGCATCGCCTTCGTGTAGCCGATTTCCGACGTAAAGAAGCCAAGCATCGTGAGCTCCTTCATCATGCGGAAGTAGTGCTGCGCTTCGTCCGGCTTGCGCACCTTCTGGAAGTCGAATTGGGCCGTGTCCAGCGCCTCGAGCAGCGTCGTGCGCTGTGACGCACTCGCCGCGGAGAATGTCGCGCCGGCATTGGCTTTCCTGCTCGCCTCGTTCAGCGCCGTCATGCCGTCGCGGAACACCTTCTGGTCTTCCGGTGAGTAGGTATCGGTGACCATCAGCGCGATGAACGGACCGGTCTTTGCAGCCTTTGCGCCCGGCGACTTCGGGGTATCCGGCAGGATCGTGTCCGCGACGTCATCCAGGAACGCGATGTCGTTGGCGGAGAACGAACCGATTGCCGCACCTGCGGCAGCCGGCGCGCGATCCTTTGCACACGCCGTGAGCAGACCCGTGCTGCTGCCCACGAGTGCAATGCCGCCCAGCATGATGCCAACGCGCTTCACCGCCTCGCGACGGTCCATGGCGGTGACCTGTTCTTCGGGATTCGACGACATGCTCAATCCTCGGTGAAGTGCGGTGTCCGCGACACCAATGACATGCTCAGTGAACGGGACGGCATCAGAGATTCCGCTTCTTCAATTCGTTCACGGCGAATTCAGCGGCACGCGCCGTCAGCGCCATGTAGGTCAGCGACGGATTGACGCACGACGCGGAAGTCATGGCGGCACCGTCGGTGACGAACACGTTCGGCGCGTCCCACACCTGGTTGTGCGAGTTCAGCACCGACGTCTTCGGGTCGCGGCCCATGCGTGCCGTGCCCATCTCGTGAATGCCCATGCCGGGGAAGTAGCCGCTGTCGAACGTGCGCACGTTCTTCACGCCCGCTGCGGTCAGCATCTCCGCCATGTCGGCCGTCATGTCCTTCCGCATGCGAGCTTCGTTCTCGCCCGTCGCGCAATCGATGTTCAGCACCGGCAGCCCCCACTTGTCCTTTTTCGTCGGATCGAGCGTGACCTTGTTGGCATGGTTCGGCAGCATCTCGCCGAATGCCGAGGCGCCGATGGTCCAGCCACCCGGCATGGCGGCATTGTCCTTGAACGCGGCCCCGATGCCCAGCTCGGCCACTGCGCGGCCCCACTCCTCGCGGCTTGCGCCGCCCTGATAGCCGAAGCCACGCAGGTAGTCGCGCTTGTCCTTGCCCACGTTGCGATAGCGCGGGATGTAGAAGCCGGTCGGGCGACGCCCGTAGTTGTACTTGTCCTCCATCCCGTCGATGTCGCCGGAGGCGCCGAGGCGGAAGTGATGGTCCATGAGGTTGTGACCGAGCTCACCCGAGCTGCTCCCCAATCCACCCGGCCAGATGTCCGTGGCCGAATTCATCAGCAGCCACGCCGAGTTGAGCGTCGAGGCGCAGACGAAAATCACCTTCGCCGAATATTCGATCGTCTTCTCGGTGACCGCATCCACGACGCGCACACCGGAGGCGCGCTTGCGATCCTTGTCGAAGATGATTTCCGATACGATCTGGTACGGCATGAGCGTCAGGTTGCCCGTGGCGACTGCGGCGGGCAGCGTGGACGACTGCGTGCTGAAGTAGGCACCATACGGGCAGCCCAGCCAGCAGGCATTGCGCGACTGGCACTTCACGCGTGCCTGCAGGTTCTCGGTCAGATTTGCGGTGCGACCCGGGATGATGCGACGTGTGCCACCGAACTGCTTGTGCAGCTTGCCGGCCACGAGTTCCTCGCCGCAGTTGAGCGGCATCGGCGGCTGAAACTTGCCGTCGGGCAGCTGGGCCAAGCCTTCCAGCGAGCCGGAGATGCCGGCGAACTTCTCGACGTGGTCGTACCACGGCGCGAGTTCGTCGTAGCGGATCGGCCAGTCCACGGCGATGCCTTCCTTCGCGTTCGCCTCGAAGTCCTGGGGGCTGTGCCGATAGCTCTGACGACCCCACATCAGCGAACGGCCGCCGACCTGGTAGCCGCGATACCAGTCGAAGCGCTTCGTCTCGGTGTAGGGCGATTCCTCGTCCTTGACCCAGAAGTCCAGGTTCTTTTCGTTGAGCGGATAGTCACGCTTCAACACGGGATAATGCGACTCCATTTCCTTCGTGCGTCCACCGCGATGCGGATACGCCCAGGGTGGTTTCGTGGCATTCACATAGTCCTTGATGTGCTCCACGTTGCGACCGCGTTCGAGCATCAGGACCTTGAGGCCCTTCTCGGTCAGCTCCTTCGCCGCCCATCCGCCGGAAATTCCGGATCCCACGACAATCGCGTCATACTGCGGCTCTTGCACTACGTCCTCCCTGGATCGGTGACACACTGGGTTCCACAACACTTGCAGCCCGCGAGCCAGGCGCGCGGACCGGTCTGTAAGGAATATGTCGACGAGTACGCACAAGAGAAGCAGCCCGCCTGCGACCAGCTGTCATGTCAGCTGGATGAACTCGCGGGTCGGAATACGGATCTCATGGGTCGACCGCGCCATGGCGATGAAGGCCGCCGTGATATCGGGATCGAGTTCAATAACGCTCAGCGACTGCAGCAGTTCCAGCGCCCGTTCGCGGCTCCACGCCGCGCGGTACGGGCGCGTGGAGCAGACGGCGTCGTAGATGTCCGAGACATGCACGATGCGGCTCGCGTAGTGGGTGGTGCGGGGATAGGTGAACTGCGGATACCCCCCGCGGCCATTGAACCAGATGTGGTGCTCGTAGGCGACGGTTGCCGCCAGCCCGTGGCCGAGCCCGCGTTCTGTCAGGATGCGGGCACCCTCAACGGGGTGCGACTGCATAGCCAAGCGCTCGTCATCCGTCAGCTTGCCGGCTTTCGTGAGCAGGTCGCGCGGCAATCGCACCTTGCCGATGTCGTGCAGCAGCGCCGCCGTGCCGATCGCGCGCGTGTCGGCATCGGACAATCCCAGTTGGTCGCTCACGCCCATGGAGAGCATCGCGACGTTGCAGCAGTGCGCGGAGGTGTACTCGTCAACGTCACGAATCTGAAGCAGCGGCAGCAGCGCGCCCTGTTCACGCCGAATGGTCAACGCCAGCGAGCGCACTACGCCCTCGACTTCCGCCATGGGCACGTGCCGCCCGGCGCCTGCTTCATCGTGGATGTGATTCACGGTGTCGATCTCCGCCCCAAGCCCGGTCATCGCAATCGCATCGATGACGGAGGTGAGCATTCCGGAGACATCGTGCGGGTCGGTTTTGCCGCCATCATCGCGACTCCCGCCCCCACCACTGCCTGCGATCGCGAGCGGACCAATGCGAATGCCATGCTGCGACCAGGTATTCGGCGCGCTGTGCGGCGACACGAGGCGGGCGCGCATGGCCGCCATCAGGGCGTTCACGTCGTGGTCGGTCGGCATCGGCTGCGCCGCGACCTCCAGCCGCTGGATCCCGACTGCCGAGAGGCGCGCGCCCCACTCCCAGCCTCGCAGCTCCGTGAGCGGGCGCGACCCGACGATCACCTCACTCTCGATGAACGACAGGCGCAGCGTCACGCCGCCCTCCAGCAGCGGCAGCATGGCATGCAGCAGCCGCTCCATTGCGGCACTGCGCATTGGATGCGTGTCGCCGTACAGCGTGAGCGCGGAAAAAGCCTGGCCCAGCGCCGTGAGGAAGATCACCACGGGATTCATGTGCTGCGCTCCATCGTGACCGATGTGTCCTTCTGCAGCCAGCGCGTGTCGCTTGCCGTGCGTGTGACCCGCGCCACGAGCTGCAGCACGTCGGGATGGGTGCCATGCACGCGTCGCAGTACCTGCAGCGCGCTGATGGCGGTCTGCGTGGGTTCAGCGAGCGTCAGGCGTCGCAAGAAGCGGCTGCGCCGTGCGACGAGCGTGACCATCCAGTCGCGCACATCGTCGCGTTGAACTTTGGCGAGTGCACGTACGGCGCGCGCGCGCACCGTGTCGCCATGCGCGCCGGCATTCACGATGGTCATCAGCTGCGTGACCACCGGGGCCGGCAGGTGTGCACCGGCCTCCGCGGCCTCCGCCACACTTTGCACGGCCAGCAGCACCACGCGTTCGGCGTCGTCATGCAGCGCGCAGCGCAGGGCGGCATCGCGATAGCCGGCATCGTGCAGCAGCACGCGCAATGCCTCGACCCGCACCTGCGCCTGCTCATGCTTCAGCAGCTGCATCATGAAGTCCGAGGCGCTTGCGGTGCCGCCGCGCGCCACCGCGATTTCCAGCAGCAGCGTGAGAATGTTGCGGATCAGGAACCAGGGCGCGTGCTCCAGCCGCGCGACGAGCAACGGCTTGATGACCTCGCCGAATTCCGCAAGCCGCTGCCGCACGATCATGCGGGTGCCGCGCGTGCTCGCTTTCTCGAGCACATCCACCAGCGTGGAGGCAGACGATGCATCGAGCAGCTTCAGCAGCGCGCGCGCCTGCAGCCGGTCCACGGGCTCGCTGAGCAGCGTGATGCGCACGGCCTTCTCGCTGGTCGCGATGTGCAACAGCCGCTGTGCGGTGGTGTTGTTCGGCGACGACGTGATGTACTGCATCAGCTGCTGGCCGGCGCCGGCAACGACCATCGCCTCGGCTGCGGCGGTGGTGTCGTCGCCGACGACGTCGATCTCCAGCGCCATCTGCACCAGGCGCGCGGACTCCACGAGCGCGTAGCCGGCATCGTCCAGGGCCCGCTGCTGCCCAGCGTCGCGCGAGTACCCCGTGCGCTCGAAACTCGCGATGCGGTCCAGCAGCTCGACATGCTCCGCGGGGTTCGGATCATCCAGGGCCCACCCAGCCACGAGTTCGTGCGCGGCGTCGCGGAAGTACGACTCCGTGGTCGCATCCCCCCGCTCCTCTGTAAGCGTGGACATCTTCGCCATCAGTCGCAGCACCTGATGTGACATCTGCTGCTCATCGGCGGTGGCCGCGGCCGTGAGCCAATCGACCACGGCGCCGATGGGCAGCACCTCCACGACCTGCGTCACGAACGTCCGGCGCTGCGCACGATCGGCAAGACTGCGAATGATGGGCGCGAAGGAGCTGCTGCCGAGTCGCTGGAGGGTGCGGTGCAGCTGCCGACCGATGTCGTCGCGAACCTCGGGTGAGGCGTGCCTGCCGACCGTCGCCAGTTTCAGCAGCGCGGTCGCCGCTTTGTAGGCCACGGCCGGATTGCCGACGCTGATGCGGAGCTTCGCAAGCACCGTTTCCGTGTCGATGTCATCAACGTCGGCGTTGCTGTCGGGACGATCGTCGGCGATCGGCCCGAGTGCGTCGTGCAGCTCGCCATTCGCCACGCTGCGCATGGAGTGCGTGCGGGTGTGCGCCGGCACCGTATCGGAGCCGGAGATTGCGCCCACGAAGACCGCGCCGGCATCATGGCTGTCTGGCTCCGCGCCGCCGGGCCGCCCGTGGCCGCCCGGGTCACGCGGCTTTACGTCGTGTGCCGCGAGATCTGCCAACGTGCGCCAGAGCGAGACGACCGCGGTCGTGGTGTTGCGTGCCTCCTCGTCCAGCACCAGATGATCGTACTCCAGCGTCGTGATCCGCACGCCATCGTGCGTTGGTGGCGTGTCGGCGACCGACTCGGGGTCTGAGGCGAGCCAGGCCATCGCGGCGCGCAGCTGCTCGATCGTGACGGTCGGCTCGAGCAGCACCGCGCCCACGCCACGCCGGTGCAGGCGTTGCGCCAACTCGCGCGCGAACGATCCCGTGGTTTCGTACGGCGTGCCGTTGATCAGCAGCTCGGACCTGGCCACGCCGATGGACAGCGCCTCGCCAGTCGTGAGCACGCCCTGAACGATCGCGAGCAGGCGCTCTTCAGCTTCGCGCACCATCGGATGCGTGGCCGCATAGGCCCGCCTCCGATTGAGCGTTCCGGTGAACTGCATGAGCAGCTGCTGGATCATCGCGTTTCCTCGATGACCGTGGGCGGGCTGCCGGCGGGCTGCATCCGCACCGCGGTCGGTTCGCGGCGTGCATCGCTTCGCATGGCACACCCGTACGCTCACCGCGAGCCAGGCCAGCCGAAACTGTGAGTGCGAGTATCGGACGCAGGCGCGGCAAGCGTGACGATGCCAGCGCTGGCCCGTTGTGCGCAGGTATATTCGCGCTGCTGCGGCAGCCGGCGTTCGCCGGCGCGCACGCTGATCAACCTCCGCCGACCGTGCCGCCAGATGCCATCGATTCTACCTGTCCGGCACGTGCTCGTCGGCCAGAATGCACATGTGGCCATGTCGGCGATGATCGCCGCGAAGCGCCCGGACCTGGAGTTGCGCGGTAACGTCTTCACGGACATCACCGCGCAGGATCTGGACTGGGCCGACGCCTACATCGGATTCAAGCGGCCGCCAGTGCCGGCGATGGGCAGCGTGCGCTGGGTACAGTGCACCGGCGCCGGTGTGGATTCGTGGCTGCAGCCGGTGGAGCTGCCGCGAAACATCGTGCTCACGCGCACGCCGGAGTCGTTCGGGCCGATGATCGCCGAGTGGGCGTTGTCGCGCGCGCTGGCGTTCGTGACCGGCATTGTGCCGCTGGCGGCCGCGCAGCGCGAGCACCGCTGGACACCGGGCGACGTGGGCATGCTGCGCGGTTCGCACGCGGTGGTGGTGGGCACGGGTGACGTGGGCACACAGGTGGGACGCCTGTTCGCGGCACTCGGATGCCGGGTCAGCGGCGTGTCGCGCACGGGACGTGGTGATTCCGAGGTCTTCTCATCCCTGCACGTGACGGCGGAGCTGGCGACGGTGGCGGCCCCCGCCGACTGGTTGATTCTCACGCTGCCGCTGACGCCGGACACGCGTGGGCTGGTGGGTTTGGCGGTCCTCAGCGCGTGCAGAAGTGCGGTGCTGATGAACGCCGGTCGCGGGGCGGTGGTGGACGAAGCGCTGCTGCCCAGGGCGCTGGAGCAGGGCTGGCTTCGCGGCGCGGCGCTGGATGTGTTCGAGGTCGAGCCGCTGCCGGCGTCATCGCCTCTCTGGGACGATGCGCGCGTGATGATTTCGCCGCATGTCTCGGGACTCACGACGCTGCAGGGCGCGGTGGATGGCTTTCTGGAATGCCTGGCGCAGTTCGAGCGTGGCGAGACGCCGCGCTGGGTCGTGGATCGCGATCGCGGCTATTGATCGCGCGCGCGGCGCCGCCTCACGACTTGCCGCACATCACGACGTCGCGGCGCCGATCGCGTCGCGCATCACGACGTCGCGGCGCCGATCGCGTCGCCTACTGCGTTGCAGGCGAGCACGGTCAGGAAGATCATTGCGCCGGGAAAGATGGCGAGCCACGGTTCGCTGGTCATGGTGGTCTGCGCCTGGTACAGCATGTTGCCCCAGCTGGCGGTGGGCGGCTGCACACCCACGCCGAAGAAGCTGAGCGCACTCTCCATCAGAATGCCGCGTCCCACTGCCAGCGTGGTGGCGACGGCGGCGGCAGGCAGCACGCCGGGCAACACATGTCGCAGCACCACGCGCGCCGGCGAGGCACCGATCGCGCGCGCTGCCGACACGAAGTCGCGCGCGGCCAGCGACAGCACCTCGGCCCGCACCACGCGCGCCGTCTCCATCCAGCCGGCAAGTCCGACGAGCAGCACCAGCACCGGCACGCTGGGCTGCAGCACGGCGGCGGCGATCATCAGCAGCGGCAACCGCGGGATCGCGAGCATCGCGTCGGTGATGCGCATCAGCACATCGTCGGCCAGCGGGCCTGCATAGCCGGCAATGGATCCGACGGCCGCGCCGATCGCCGCACTGACCATCGCGGAGACCAGGCCGATCGCCAGCGACACGCGTGCGCCGAACAGCACGCGCGTGAGCAGGTCGCGCCCGAGTTCGTCGGTGCCGAACCAGTGCCGCATCGACGGGGCGGCGCGCCGGTTCGCGAGATCGAGTGCATCGACTGCGTACGGTGCGAGCACCGGGGCCAGGGCGGCGCCCAGCAGCAGCACGCCAAGCAGCACGCCGGCGATCAGCGGTGCGCGCGTGGCGGGTACGCCGGTGTACGCGGAGGCACTCATGCCGCGTCCCGTGTGCGCGGATCGAGCGCGTGCACCGCGAGATCGGCGACGAGGTTCAGCACCATCACCGCAATGGATCCGCACATCAGGAACGCCATCAGCACCGCGTAGTCGCGCTTGCCGAGCGCCTCGGTGAAGAGGCTCCCGATGCCGGGCCACGCGAAGATGCTCTCGGTGACGACCGCGCCCGACGCCATCATCGAGATGTCCAGCAGGACGACGGTGACGAAGGTGGGCAGTGCGTTCGGCAGCGCGTGATGCAGGAGCAGCGTGCGCTGGCTGAGTCCGCGCGCGCGTGCCGCACGCATGAACGGCCGTGCGACGGTGTCACGCATGGCGCGGCGCAGGTAGCGCGACCACGCGGCGGAGAGCGCAGCCGCCAGCACGGTGGCCGGCAGGACCAGGTGCGCGGCACGATCCGCGACGTCGCCGCCATCGAACGACGTGCGACCTGACGACGGCAGCCAGCCCAGCGCGCCGGCGAACACGAGCTGCAGCAGGAGGCCAAACCAGAACACCGGCAGCGAGATGCCCGCGACGGCGAACACCGAGCTCACGCGATCGAAGCGACGGTTGATGGCCGCGATGATGCCGACCGGCAGCGCGGCCAGCAACGCCATCACGCATGCGACGCCGATCAGCTCGAGTGTCGCCGGAATGCGCTCCACGAGACGATCGAGCACGGGTCGCCCGTCGGCATAACTGAAGCCCCAGTCGCCCTGCACGAACGCCCGCAACCACGACAGGTACTGCACACCGAGCGGCCGGTCCAGGCCCATCGCACGGCGCAGCCGCTCGATGTCCTCCGGGCGCACGTTGGGGTTCTCGAGATATGTCGAGAGTGGTCCGCCAGGCGCTGCGTGGATCAACGCGAAGATCAGCAGCGAGATCACCAGCAGCAGTGGCACGCTTTGCAGCAGCCTGCGGACGATGAAGCGAATCATTGGTGCACCGCCGTCACGCGAACGGAATCATTTCGCGGCGGTCAGCTGCCACTGGTACACGTTCCAGAACGGGCCGGCGTTGGTGGGGTTGCCGGTGAAGCCCCGCAGCGTGGCCGGCACTGCATCCACCTTGGACGTGTTGTAGAGCGGCAATTCCGGTACGAACAGCGCGAGCCGCTTCTGCACCTGCTTCAGCAGCGTGATGCGCGTCGCCTCGTCGGCGGTGCGATCGCTTGCATACAGCATCGCGGTCAGCGTGTCGTCACGGAAATAGTTGATGTTGCGGCCCGCGGGCGGCATACGATCGGCGGCGAAAAAGAGCGTGATCTCGGGATCGGCGCCCTGCTGCCACCAGTGCAGCATCGCGTCAAAGTCACCCTTGAACCAGATGCTGCTGATGGACGTGCCGTCGATGAGCCGGACGTTCGCCTCGATGCCGACATCCTTGAACTGTTTCTGCAGCGCCTGCGAGACGTTCTCGCGGATCGCGAAGCCGGACTGCGTGATGAGGGTGAAGGCCAGCCGCGTGCCGGCCCTCGAGCGAATACCGTCGCCCGCCACGACCCAGCCGGCCGAATCGAGCAGGGCGCGTGCACGCGCCGGGTTGTACTCGTAACGCGTGACGTCCTTCTCGTATGCACTGGAGAGCGGCTGGATGGGTCCATCCACGACCTTCACCAGGTTGTCGAGCAGCGAGCGTACGATCAGGTCGCGATCGATGGCGTGTGCCATTGCGCGTCGCACCACCACATCCGCAAACGGCGTAAAGTGCTTCTGGTTCAGCGTCACGTGCTCGTAGCCATTGCCGACGACGGTATTCAGTCGCACCGCCGGCAGGCCGCGCAGCTCGCGCACCTTGTCCCACGGCACCAGTGCCACCATCTGCACCTCGCCGGATTTGAGCTGGTTGATGCGCGTGGTGGTGTTGGGTAGGAACTTGAAGAGCAGTCGCTTGATTTTCGGGTATTCCGCGCCGCGCCAGTAGTTCGGCACGCCTTCCAGCAGAATGTGTTCGCCGGTCTTCCACTCCACCACGCGATATGGGCCGGTGCCGAGTGGCTTGCGATTGTATTCCGTGGCCGCGTCGATGCTCTTGCCGTCCAGCAGGTGCTTCGGCAGCGTGCCGCGCACGAACTGCAGACGGTATGGCGCGTACACCTCGCGGTAGTGCACGACTGCCGTCAGCGAGTCGGGCGTGTCGACGGAGCTGATGCGATCGAAGCCGTCTACGCTCTCCGGCTTCCAGTCACCCTTGTTGATTGCGTCGACCGTGAACTTCACGTCGGCCGATGTGTGCGGCACGCCATCGTGCCAGGTGATGCCTGGTCGCAGCTTCCACGTCACGTCCATGCCGCCATCGGGGCGGAGGTCGACGCCGCCGTTTGCCGTCGTCGGCACCTCGAGCGCCAGCACGGGGACGATGTTCATCGCCTCGTCGTTCGTGACCAGCCCTTCCACCACGCACGACTCGATATCCTCGAGGATGTGGGTGGCGTACCGGTTCATGGTGTCAGGCTCGCGGTCGTAGCCGATGGTCAGCAGGTCGGTCGACGCGGCGGGCCGCGCGCGTTCCCTGCCGCACGATGCCAGCACCAGCGCACTCACGAGCAGGAAGCGTTTCACGCGACGGGCTCCGTCATCAGGGTGGCGACCAGCGGCACGGGAATGGCTCCGCGGCTGAGCAGTGCGTCGTGGAAGGCACGCATGGAGAAAGCCTCGCGCTGCCGCGCCTGCAGCTGCGTGCGCAACGCAAGGATGCGACTGGTGCCGAGCCAGTACATGATGGCGGTGCAGGGAAACATGGAATTCTTCGTGGTTTCGCCTGTCGCCATTTCCAGCGGCATGCCGACCACGTCACAGTAGTACTGCACTGCCTCGTCGAATGTGATCAGGCCCAGGTGCAGGCGGATGTCCACGATGGCCCGCGCCAGCATGCGCACCCGCGTGTGCTGCTCCGAGAGCTGTTCGAGCGGCGTGAGCATGCCCAGTTCCTCCATCAGCTGCGTGGCGTAGCAGGCCCACCCTTCGGCCATGCTTCCACCCAGAAACATCGCGATACGGCTCGCGCAATCCGTCGCCGCGATCCGGCCCACGCGCGACGTCGCGCGGTGACGCGCATGCCAGTTCTGCACATGATGCCCCACGGCGCCGTGATGCACGACATGGTTGAGCGTGATCGTGCTGTTGTTCCAGGCGCGGAGCTTCCGTTCCTGCTCATCGGCCGGCATCGTGGCATCGATCGGTGTGACCAGGTACTCGTAAACCGTGTACGGGTCGAACGGTGCCGGTGAGCGATAGAACAGCCAGTACAGTTGCGGCGCAAATTCCTGTGCCCACGACGGGATCGGCACGTAGCGGATCGGCCAATTGGCCCAAGTCACCGCATCGTGCTGCATTGCCGTGCGGTGACAATCGTTCCATCGCGTCGTGAACGTGTCGTAGTACTCGTTCGCTGATGGATGGTCGGCGGCAAGTGCGTCGTGCACAGCCTCCCACGATCCGTGCGACGCGGTCACCATCTCGTTCAGCTTGCGCTGTTCGACAGGCAGTTCGGCGAGTGCCTGCTCCAGCAGCGCGAGCGGTGCGTCGGTGCAGAAGTGCCCGCGCTGCAGCAGCGTCGCGACGAGCGCCTCGCCGGCCGCGTACGACGCATGGGCCTGCGGTATCAGCGCGGCGAGCCAGGTGGCACATTGTGCGAATGCAGCGCGCGCCGGCACTGCGGCGGCAAGGACGGGCGCTGCAGCCTGCGCATCCACACCATGCAGCTCGAGCCAGGCCAGCAGCCCGTGTTCGAACAGCCCCGCGGCCGCTGCACATTCCCGTGTTGCCCGACCGATCCACTGCGCCGGCACGGCAGCCGTGAGGGCCTCGGGCATGGCGCCAAGGAACGTCGGAATCGCGCGAAGACGCGCCGCGATTGCGGGCAGACGCTCGGCGGCTGGTGCGAAGTCGCGGATCATCAGGCTGACCACGCCGAAGATCGCCTCTCCCGTCCACAGCGCCGGGTTGCGTGCGTGAAAGAAGCTGCTGTCATGTTCGGCCAGCCGCACATCCACGTGGGCGCGCGCCAGCTCCGCGTCCAGCGCGAGCGTGTTGTCACGCAGCTGCGCGATCGTGGGGTTGGCCGAGTCGTCCAGCGCCTGGCGGAGACGTCGAAGTTCCGCGGCCTCGATCGCGCGGCCGCGCAGCGACCAGTCGGGCAGGCGATCGTCCAGCGCATGCAACCCTGTGAACGTCGCATGCACCGGATTGCGCGAGAAGTACTGCGCGAAGTAGCGATCCAGTGCCTTGCTCAGGAGCCCGTACCCGGTGCGAGCGGAATGGAGATCCAGCGTCGTTCGCGGAACGAGAGTTCCACCGCGTTGATCAGTTCCTGCACATGCGCGCCGTCCACGAAACTGCCTTCGTTCTCGGGTCCGTCACTGAGGATCTCGCTGATGAACGAGCTCACCAGATTTGCGTAGAACAGCGAACGCCACGACTCCTCGCGGTTGCCGCCCGGCGGATAGAAGCGCTCGGGAATCTCCAGCTCGCGGAACTCGACCTGGTCGCCCGTGGCGGCCTTCAGCACCTCGCAGATGCCGTTTTCCTCCACCAGGCGGCAGATCAGCGCGCCCTTGCTGCCGTAGACACGCGCCTCGATGCCCGGGTAGTTGCCCACCGTGACGAAGCTGGTCTGGATGGAGCCGATCGCACCGCTGGCAAATTCGCCGATGAAGATGTCGCCATCGTCGATGTTCATCCGCATCATGGTGCCGGTCTGCCGCACCATGCGTTCGGGGATGAAGTTCTTCATCGTGCCGACGACCTGCTCGAAGCGGCTGCCCATGAACAGGTGGCCGATGTCCATGATCGGGGCACCGTAGCCCTCGAGCGATGAGACCTGGATTACCGACTGATCCGCGTCGACGTCCACCTGTCGCAACGGATTCTGCGGATCGAGCCACTGCGAGTTCTGCTCGAAGCCGTTGAAGATGAATGGCGTGCCCACGAAGCCGTCATCGATCAGCTCCTTCATGTAGCGCATGGCCGGGCTGTAGCGGAACGTGAAACCCAGCTTGGTCTTCAGTCCCTTCGATTTGGCGAATGCCGCCGCGCGCAGCGTCTCCGTGTAGTCGTACGCCACCGGTTTTTCGCAGAGCACATGCTTGCCCGCTTCCAGCGCTGCCCAGCTCAGGTCGAAGTGCGTCGCACTGGGCGTGCACACGTCCACGAGATGGATGTCCTCGCGTGCGATCAGTTCCTCATGCGAGCCGTAGACGCTCGGGATGCCGAACTCCGTCGCGAATTCCTGTGCGCGCTCGATCATCGGATCGGCGATTGCGACCAGTTCGCAGCGTGCATCGCGCAGATACCCCGGAATGTGCGCGAACTTCGCCCACGCGCCGGCACCCAGCACGCCGACGCGGACCTTGCCTGCATGGGCCGTCACTGGATCACCGGCGCCGTATCGGCAGGCAGGAACAGCGTGCGATGAGCCCGGATGGGCGCGATGCCATTGGTCATGAGGCGTTCGTGGAAGGTGCGAAGGTCGAACGTCGGACCAAGGTTCGCCGCGACGTCGCGACGGAGGGTGAGGATGCCGCGCTTGCCAAGAAAATAGCCGCCGTACGTGGGGTCGTAGGTCGCCCGTTCCGCTTCACGCTTCGCGGCCGACGTCGGCACGTAGGCGCGCTCCTCGAAGCAGCGCTCCGCATCGACCAGCGTCCACTCCGACGAGTGCACGCGGATGCCCGAGAGCAACCGGCACACGCGCGTGAGTGCATCGCTGAGCTGCGCCATCTCGATGCGTGGATCACCGCCGCCGAACTTCTCCTCCACCATCAGCTGCTCGCTGTAGTGTGCCCACCCGTCCTGCCCTGACGATGGCTGCGGAAACGGGTTGAGTCCGATCCAGATACGGCGCACCTTGCCCGGTGTCCGGCGCATGTAGGTGGAGTGCAGCCAATGGCCCGGCATTGCCTCGTGTACCGACGTGTTGATCAGCGACGCGTAGCTGTAACGCTCCAGCCACGCGTCCTGCTCGGCTGGCGACATGTCGGCGCGTGCATCGGTGATGTAGTAGAAGCTCTTCACCGGCGGAGTCTCCAGCGGCGGCGATGCATGCATCGAGGCGAAGCCGAGGTCGAACGGCTGCGCTGCGGCAACCACCACGCGCTCGCCCTTCGGCACCACGGCCAGGCCGCGCTGGATCACGAACCCGGTCAGCGAATCCACCAGCATCTGCGTGGCCGCTACCACGTCGCCGCGCTTCGGGTGATCGCGGCGGATGTCGCGCCACACGTCCTGTGCATCGCGGCTTGGTGCGAGTCGTGCCGCCGCGGCCTTGAACTGCTGCTGGTACACCGCGAGCTCACGCTCGCCGATCGTGATCAGCGATGCCAGCGGCTGGTCGATGAGTTCCTCGCCACGGTAGCGTCGCGCGACGGCAGCGGCACCGATGCGGTAATCACCCGTGGCGCGCGGCATGACCTCCGTCTCGAGGAAGTCGGCATAGGCATTGATCAGCGGTCGGGCACGCGCTGCGGCGCGCGTGAGCGAATCCATCAGCGGCGTGCCCTGTTGCGACGCGAAAGCCAGCGGCAGGTCGGCACCCAGCATCGCCGTGGCGCCGCGGAACATGCCGATGCCGCGGTCGACGAACAGCGGCGGCGGGTTCGTGATGTTCGTGCGCGCGGCCTGCAGCAGCTGCGGCACCGAGGCCAGCTTGCTGATCACGCGACGCATGCGCACCGGCGCCGGTGCATTCTCCATCGTCATCAGGTTGTGCACACCATCGGACAGTGCCGACGCATACAGCATCGGGTTCCGTTTCCAGTTCTGCAGCGTCTCCTGCTCCAGCAGCCACCCGTCGATGATGCCGGCCAGGATCATCTGGTCCACGCGCTCGTGGGCGGTGAGCCGCGCGGGCTGAAAGGCGCGCAGCTGGATCTGCTGCGCCTTCAGCGTCGCGATCTCGCGCGTGATCGCGGCGGCGCTGAAGTCGTCCAGCCGACCGTCATGCTGGTGCAACCCGTTGCCACCTGCGATTGATGGATGCCGCTGCGCGAACCCGTCGAGATACATGTCGACGAACCGCGCAAACGCGGGCGACTGACTGGACGGCGCGGCAGCCGCAGGTGCGAGACAGAGCGCCAGCGCTGCGCAGGAAAAAAATCGGGATCGCATGGGGGCAAGGTGGGAGTGGGGGTGAGACGCCGCAACCGACGCCGCACGGCGGTGTGCCTGCTCCAGTCGTCGTGCAGCGTTCCCGCCATGACGAGTCGTGCCACCCAGTGCTGGCCCTGGCCGTTGGCGCGTGGGCAGGCAGGTTCGGTAACGCGGCGTCGTGACTCGAAGCACGTCGCCACTCTACGCGGCAGTCGCCCCCTTCGCTCACGCAGGAACCGCCGCGGATACGCCGGCGCGTCGCGGCCCGATCATGGTGCACGCATGCGCCGCGATATGTTTCCGCGCGCCGGACCGCCCGTCGCTGCACACCACTCGCGACGCGGACGCTTCCCACACACCGCCGATCATGCCACCAACTGCGCTGGGCGAGTTTCTCGGTACCGCCATCCTGATGTTGCTCGGCAACGGCGTCGTTGCCGGTGTGGTGCTGGACGAGTCGAAGTCGAAGGGCGCCGGCTGGATGGTAATTGCGACCGGCTGGGCGATGGCGGTGCTGATCGGCGTGCTGGTGGCGGTGGGCCTTGGTGCACCCGGCGAGCTCAATCCGGCGATCACGATGGCGAACCTGATCCTCGGCAGCCGGACGTTCGGTGACGCGATGATCCACATCCTCATGCAGTTCGCCGGTGCCATGCTTGGCTCCACGCTGGTCTGGTTGCACTACTACAAGCACTGGGACGCGACGCGTGATCCGGACGCGATCCGCAGCGCGTTCTGCACCACGCCCGCAATTCGTGGAGCCGGGCCGAACCTGATGAGCGAAGCCATTGCCACGATGGTGCTGGTGCTCGTGGCCAATGCCATCGGGAGTCGTGGTGCCGCCGGCGTGACGCCCGCCAGCAACGTCGGACCGGCGATGGTGGGCGCGCTGGTGTGGGGTATCGGTCTCAGCCTTGGCGGTCCGACGGGGTACGCCGTCAACCCGGCGCGCGACCTGGGGCCGCGCATCATGCACTCGCTGCTGCCCATGAAGCACAAGGGGTCGAGCGAGTGGGGTTATGCGTGGGTGCCGGTCACCGGGCCGCTGATCGGCGCACTCGTCGCGGCGATCGTCTGGGGCCTGATCGGCCTCTGAACGAAGCGGCGCGACAGGCAGGTCACGCCGTCGCGCCATCAGTTTTCCCGCGTCACGTCCGATAATGAAGGGTGACCCTTCCTCCCGACGTGATCCCATGATTCGCACTCCGGCACGCGCGCGAATTGCCGCCGCTGGCCTTCTGCTGCTCGCGCTGCCAGGCTGCAAAAAGCCCGTCGAACCGGAGACCGTGAATGCGCTGACGCTGGTCTCAGGCGACCTGCAGCTCCGTCAGGTCAGTCGCACCCTGCGGTCACCGCTGGTCTTCAGGGCGACGAGCGACGCCGGCAAAGGTGTCGCTGGTGCGGCCATCACGATCGTGGTGATGCAGGGGGGCGGTGCCGTGGACTCCGCCTCCATCAGGACGAATGCAAATGGTGAGGCGCGGGTCAAGTGGACGCTCGGGCCGGAATCAGGGCAGGCGCTGCTGGCGACGGTCGTGGGCGCCTCGCCGCTGCGCGTCACGGCGACCGGCATCGTGCCCAGCGGCATCGTGGTGGCACAGGGCAACAACCAGAGCGCGAAAGTCGGCGCGGCGCTGCTGAACAACGTCGTGATCCGGGTGCTCGGCGCCAACAACACGCCGATGGACAGCGTCAACGTGACGTTCCAGATCACATCGGGTGGTGGCGCGATTGCGCCGCAGAGCGTACTGACGAACGCGTCGGGCGAGGCCACGGTGAAGTGGACCATGGGCCCGGTCGCCGGCGTGAACACCGCGAGCGTGCGTGCCGCGACCATCGATCCCGTGACGATCAGCGCGACCGCCACGCCCTGACCGCCACGCCGTGACGGACAGACCGACGCACGCGCCTGCACAGTCTCCGTGTCGGACGCTGCCGCCGTTCGGTTGACGCCACGCCGCGCCACGGTGATCCTTGGCGCACATGGACAACACATACGACGTCATCGTGGTCGGACTCGGCGCGATGGGCAGTGCCACGCTGTACCAGCTCGCACGCCGCGGGCTGCACGTGCTGGGCATTGACCAGTTCGCACCACCGCACGCACTGGGCTCGTCGCATGGCAAGTCACGCATCATCCGCGAGGCGTATTTCGAGGATCCCCGCTACGTGCCGCTGGTGCAACGCGCGTACGAGTGCTGGCATGCGCTGGAGCAGGAGAGCGGTGCGGCGATCTTCCGCCAGACGGGCGGGCTGATGCTCGGTGCACCAGCGTCTCGCATGGTGCGCGGCGCGCGGCTGAGTGCCGCGCAGCATGGAGTGCCGCACCAGGTGCTGAGCGCCGAGGAGGTGCGGCAGCGGGTGCCCGCGATCAGGCCGCAGCGCGACGACATCGGCATCTTCGAGCCGCGTGCTGGCATGCTGGCACCGGAAATTGCGATCCAGGCGGCGCTGGACATGGCGCGGCGCCATGGCGCGACGGTGCACCTGAACGAACCGCTGCTGTCCTGGCGCGCCGTGGGTGATGGCGTCGAGATCACCACGCGCACCGGCACCGCTCGTGCGGCCAGACTGATCCTGTCCGTCGGCGCCTGGGCCACCACGGTGTTGAAGGAGCTGGAGCTGCCGTTCGTGGTGCAGCGCAATGTGCAGTTCTGGTTTGCGCCGCTCAGGAATCCAGCGCAGTTCACGCCTGAGCAGCTGCCGGTGTTCATTCACGAGTTGCCGAACGGCCTGACGTGGTACGGATTCCCTGACACCGGCGACGGCGTGAAGCTGGCGCTGCACCACCATGGCGAATCGGTGGATCCCGACGAGATCCGGCGCTCGGTGAGCGACGACGAAGTGTCGTTCATGCGTGACATCGTGGAGAGGTACATGCCCGACGCGAACGGCCGCCTGCGCGACTCGTCCGTATGCATGTACACGAATTTACCGGACGAGCATTTCATCATCGACCGGCATCCGCTGCATGCCTCGGTGATCGTGGCCTCGCCCTGTTCCGGACATGGCTTCAAGTTCGCGAGCGCGATCGGCGAAGTGCTGGCCGACATGGCGATGGACACGCCAGTAGCATTCGACACATCACTCTTTTCGCTGTCGCGCTTCTCGCACTGACGCGCCGGCGTGAGTCACGACACACGACGGAGATGGGCATGCACGCCTGGGTCTGCGAGACGGCAACCGGTGTCGACGACCTGCGCTGGGTGGAGCAGCCCACGCCGGTGCCTGGTGCTGGTGATGTCCTGCTACGTGTGCAGGCGGCGAGCGTGAACTTTCCCGACCTGCTGATCGTGCAGGGCAAGTACCAGTTCAAGCCGCCGGTGCCATTCGTGCCTGGGTCGGAGCTGGCTGGCACGGTGCTGGCGATCGGCGATGGCGTGAAGCACCTGAAGGTGGGGCAGGGGGTCGCCTGCTTCGCCAGCAT
>JACMPK010000141.1 GCA_014377535.1 Gemmatimonadaceae bacterium | reverse complement strand
CGCGCCGCGGGGCCGCATGGCACGTAAGGTGATCCGTGGCGTCGAGCCCGTTGCACCCGAGGCGAAGCTCGCTGCGTCCGAGGCACTGGCCGCGTCGCGTGAGCAGGAGCGTCTCCACGTGCTTGCAGCGCAGGAGGGTGATAGTTCTGCGTTCGCACACCTCGTACGCCGACACCAGCAGCGTGCATACGCCGTTGCGCGAGCCGTCCTGCTGTCACACGAGGATGCGGAGGATGCCGTACAGGAAGGCTTCCTGCACGCTCATCGCGCACTGAGCCGGTTCAGGCCGGACCAGCCGTTCGGCGCCTGGCTGCATCGCATCATCAGCAATGCGGCGTTGGACCTAGCCCGACGCCGCAAGGTGCGCGACACGGACGAACTGGTCGATACTCACGCCAGTCCGTTCCGTGATCCCGCCGAGGCCGACGAGTTGCATGACCGGCTCCGCAGCGCCCTGACGCAATTACCCGATCGGCAGCGATCGGTGCTCGTGTTACATGATGTCGAGGGTTACAAGCACGCCGAGATCGGCGCGATGCTGGGGATACCCGAAGGCACCGCACGATCCGACCTGCACCATGCCAGGGCCGCGATGCGTTCCATTCTCGGCACGCTTCGTCGCCCGGCCTGAGACAACAGCCATGCATTCCGACGATTACGACCGCGATCCCGCGCTGACCCTGCAGCTCCGTTCTCTCCTGCGTCCCCCGGCCGATGCCGCGTACTGGGAGGGTCTGGAAGCGCGCATCCTGGCACAGGTCAACGCGGACACGTTGAAGACGAAAATTACGAGCACGGGCAGCTTTGGCGTGATCATGGGGTGGTGGGAGCCGTTCGCGCAGTGGACACGTGTGGGCGGCATGGTCGCTGCGGCAGCAGTGGTGCTGGCGGCGTGGAGCTTCCGGCAGACCTCATCCACTGATGCCCGCCTGCAGTACGAAGCGGCCGTCGAGGCACTCTCAGTACCGCTCGATTCAGCCGGCCGCGCGATCTCGGATGCGCCGGGCGAAAAGACGGTGCCTGACCTCTTCCGTTACTGATGTCCAAGACGATCCAGCGCACCAAGGCGCAAGCGATTCTCTTTCTCCTTGGCGCGGTCCTGGTTGGCGGTGCGTTGGGCTTCTCGGCGAATCGCACATTCGATCAGCGTGAGCAGCCGCAGGACATGGCGAGTTCGCGCAAACGACTTGCCGATCGTCTGGAGCTGACCATGGCGCAGCGCCGCATGCTGGACTCGATACTGGACGAGCGCAACGAGCGCATGAAGACACTCCTCGCGCCCGTGCGCCCGCGCCTCGATTCGCTGCGGTTTGCCGCGCGCGCCGTGATCCGTGGTCAGTTGAGTGTTGACCAGCAGCTGCGGTGGGACGAGGTCGTGCTGGAGCTGAGCCGCGACAGCGCGCGTACCGACCGGCGCTGACCGACTGACACTACCCCGTCAGACCGGCTGGTATAGCTTCCATCGGTCACGGCTCCATGCACGATCCGTAACACGCCGCCTCAGGAATCAGCAGGGCGGCGTTTCCAATACGGGTGATTCGCTGCATCCGCAGCAGGTCGCCATTTCCGTTTCGCTGCGCACGGCTTTCGCAGTGTGTGGCATCAGGTATGACTGAACCGCAACCATCTTCTCCGGCGTCGCCGGCATTGGGTGCACCCGATGCCGCTGCAGACCCAGTGAGCGCCAGCAGTTCCGTTCCTGCCGACCCTGCAGCGGGAGTCGCGGCGGCGGCCGTCGCACCGCCTGTACCGGTCGCGCCCCCTCTTCACGCGGTGACTGGTTCCCACAAGGCTGTCGCCGAGAGCAATGACCACCACGTCGGCGAGCCCGCGACGGGAAAGAAGCTTGCTCTGCTGTCGCTGACCGCCCTCGGCGTGGTGTACGGAGACATTGGCACCAGCCCGCTCTACGCGTTGAAAGAATGTTTCAACGGCCCGCATGGTGTGGAGCCGACGCCGGCCAACGTGGTCGGCGTGCTGTCGCTGATCGTCTGGTCGCTGATTTCCGTCGTCTCGGTCAAGTACATCGGCTTCATTCTGCGCGCGGACAACCGCGGTGAAGGCGGTATTCTCGCGCTGCTGGCGCTGCTGCTGCAGAAGTCCACTGGCATCGGGGATGACGAGAAGAAGAAGAAGCGGCTCATCTGGCTCGCCCTCTTCGGCGCGGCGCTGCTGTATGGCGACGGCATCATCACGCCAGCCATTTCGGTGCTTGGCGCGGTCGAGGGCGTGACCGTGATCTCGCCAGCGCTTCAGCAGTTCATCGTCCCGATCACGATCGTGCTTCTCGTGGGGCTCTTTGCGGCACAGCGGTTCGGCACGGACCGTGTCGGTCGGGCCTTCGGGCCCATCATGTTCGTCTGGTTCGTGACGATCGCGGCACTCGCTGTACCGAAGATCATCGCGCATCCGGAAGTGCTGGCAGCCCTGTCTCCGTGGTACGCGCTCACGTTCTCGGTCACGCACGGCTGGCATGCGTTCGTGCTGCTTGGTGCCGTGGTGCTGTCCGTGACCGGAGCCGAGGCGCTCTATGCCGACATGGGCCATTTCGGAAAGCGACCAATCCGACTCGCATGGCTCATGCTCGTGTTTCCGTGCCTCCTGGTGAATTACTTCGGGCAGGGCGCGTTGCTCATGAGCGATGCCAGTGCCCGACTGAATCCGTTCTACTCGCTTGCACCCGACGTACTGCAGTATCCGTTGCTGATCCTCGCGACGATGGCTGCGATCATCGCAAGCCAGGCGCTCATTTCGGGTGCGTTCTCGCTCACGCAGCAGAGCGTGCAACTGGGCTACACGCCGCGCGTCACCATCGTGCATACGTCGGAGCAGCAGTCGGGACAGATCTACATTCCCGAAGTCAACACGCTGCTGGCCCTTGGCACCATCGTGATCGTGCTGGGTTTCCGCACGTCGAGCAATGTCGGCGCGGCGTATGGCATTGCAGTCACGGGAACGATGGCGATCACGACGCTGCTGTTCTACCAGATCTGCATCACCAAATGGAAGTGGCCAAAATGGCGCGCGCTGTCGCTGGCCGCGTTTTTCCTTGCAATCGATCTTGCGTTCCTCGGCTCCAACATGCTCAAGGTACTGCAGGGTGGCTGGGTACCGTTGGTCGTCGCAGCGGGGTTGTTCACGCTGATGACTACCTGGAAGCGGGGTCGTGAAGCGCTCGGTCAACTGCTTCGCCGCAGCACGCTGCCGACCGAGCTGTTCCTGTCGGACATCAAGCGAAAGGAGCCTGTACGCGTGAGTGGCACCGCGGTGTTCATGACGTCCGATGCGGACGGGATACCACCCGTGCTGCTGCATCACCTGAAGCACAACAAGGTGCTGCATGAGCAGGTGGTGCTGCTGAGTGTCGTGTCCAAGCCGGTGCCATACATCGACGCGGCGCAGCGAGTCATGGTCGAGGCACTGGGGGCCGGGTTCTGGCGCGTCTACGCGAACTACGGTTTCATGCAGACGCCGAAGATGCGCGACATCATGAGCAGCGCGCGCGCATCCGGCCTGATCTGCTCCGCCGGCTCGACGAGCTACTTCCTTGGGCGCGAGCAGCTGTTGCCGAGTGGGCCCGCGCGGATGTCGCGCTGGCGGAAGAAGCTGTTCATTTTGATGACACGGAATGCTCGCTCCGCCACGGCGTTCTTCGGCATTCCGCCGGGCCGGGTCGTGGAACTGGGCACACAGATCGAGCTCTGAATCCAGGGCTGGAGTGCACCGCTTCAGGCGGGTCAACGGGTTTGGTTCGTTCAAGGGGCTCGTTCAAGGGGTCAGAGATCTTGCCCCGTTCAAGGGGTCGGAGACTTTGAGATCTTGAAGTGAAACCTTGCTGATCGTGAGGTCATTTTATTTTTGCGGTGACGTCAGTCCGTCGAGTTGGTTGCAAGTCCGGCAGGGTCGGCTTTCGGGACCACTCGCTGCACATAAACAGAAACGAGGATTTCATGCGCATATCGTTGCATTCACTTGCCATCCTTGCCACCGCCGCCTGCTCGATGGAGGTCGGCGCGCAAGGGCCGAGCGCGTCCATCGACACCACGCCCAGCCGCATGGTTCCGGCGCGCGTCGCGGCGTTTGGCGGAAAGCTCAGCGTGCCGACCGGCTTCACGGTGACGCGCTTCGCGACCGTGCCGAACGCACGCGCAATGGTCGTCGGACCAGACGGCAGCCTTTATGTGAGCACGCCGGCTCGCAATGCGATCATGCGGCTGGTGGACGTCAATCGCGATGGCACCGCCGACTCAACGACGATCGTCCTCAGCGGACTCGATCGTCCGCACGGCATGGCGTTCCACAAAGGAAAGTTCTACGTCGCAAACACCGGTGGCGTGGTGCGATACGCACTCACGGCAGGTATCCCGATGGGGTCGCCGGAACAGCTCAACCGCTACGACGCCGGCAAGAACCACTGGACACGCAGCATTGTCTTCGGCGCCGACAACCGCATGTACGTCAGCATCGGAAGCACCTGCAACATCTGCGTCGAGACGGCTGCGGAGCGTGCCGCCGTGATGGTGTACGACGAGAACGGGCAGAACGGCCGCGTGTACAGCAGCGGACTGCGCAACGCAGTGGGCATGGCGGTGCACCCCACCAGCAAGCAGGTGTGGGTCACGCAGCACGAGCGTGATAACCTGAAGCCAGACCACCAGAATTTGCCGACTGAAGAGATCAACCTGCTGCAGGACGGCAAGGATTACGGCTGGCCCTACTGCCACGGCCCCAAGATCCCGAACCCGGAATACAACGACCAGGCGCGCTGCGCCCGCACCGTATCACCGGCGCTTCGCATGCAGGCGCACTCGGCCCCGTTGGGCATGACGTTCCTGACCAGCGCTTCGTCGTTCCCGGCCGACTGGCGCGGCGATGCCCTCGTGGCGTTCCATGGCAGCTGGAACCGAGATACGCCGACAGGAGCCAAGGTGGTCCGCGTGCGCGTGCGAAACGGCAAGCCGGTGAGCTACGAAGATTTCATCACTGGCTGGCAGGACGAAGCCGGCTCGCGCTGGGGCCGTCCCGTGGACTTCGCGGTGTTGCGCGACGGAAGCGTCCTGGTGAGCGACGACAACGGCGGGACCATCTTCCGTGTGACTTCGTCGAAATAGCCAAGCACTTGGCGGCAACGGCAACGGCTTTGACGCAGAGCTGATCGGCGCAGCATTGCATGACTCGCAGGACTGCAGATACACCATCACCGGCCGCCGCGCGCCGATCTGTCCGGTGATACGTTCAAGGTGGCGGAGGCGTGGTGGCTGCAACGGCACGTACTGCATCGGCTCTGACGCAGAAATGCTCAACGCAGAATTGCAGCTGCACCATCACTCGCCGCCGTGCGCCGCGACGGCCGGTCACAAACGAACACGCGAAGGCTTTCGGAACTGTGCTTGCGAAGGCACTTCCGAAAGCCTTTTTCGTTTTTTCCATCGATACGGACGTTTGCGCCCGCGCGCGCAGTTCCCGAAGCCGTGTTCGAATTCGCGTGCCACACCTGACGACGCAACGCAGGGTGGCGAAAAGCGTCGCTACCATGCTGCAAATCAGACAGTTCTGCAAAATGCAGTTCTGCGTCAAAGCCGTTGCAGTTCGTGCTGTGTAAGTTTCGCCGTCCTCCGTTCGAGATTCGACGTTGCAGCCGCACAGATCACAACCGGAAGCTCGCTAGCGGCCCATCTTCTTGAGTTCGACGAGCATGCAGTGGTCCTGCACGACGTCGATGCCGGCCTTGGCAAGTGCCTCGGCCACCTCGGGATGCGAGATGCCGAGCTGCATCCAGACGAGTCGCGGGCGCGCGTCGAGGATCTCGTCGAGATGCCCGGGAATGTCGGCCGGACGTCGGAAGAGCAGCACGCAGTCGACCGGACCGGGCAGCGCGCCAAGCGACTGGTAGGCCTGCTCGCCCAGCTCACTCTGCATCTGCGGATAGTAGACCGGGACGGGAATGATGGTGAAGCCCGCAGCCTGCGCGTACGCGGGGACGTAATGCGCCGGGGCCTTCGTTTCGGCCGGCTTGATGCCGACCACCGCAATCGTCTTGACCGCAGTCAGCGCGCGATGAATCGCATCAGGCGATGCGAGCAAGTGGTCGCGCCAGGTGTTCGTGTCAGCCGGTGTCATCTGCCATGTGTTTGAGGTGATCGTACCTGCCGAAGAGCGCGAGATGCCGCGACGAGCTGTAAATTCACGCTGTCCACGCAGGCATCGGCCCTGCTCGTCGGAATGTCCTGCCCGAATCGCTGCGCAAGTCTGGTGCGCGACGGGTGCTGCCCATTATCGCGATGCGCTTTCTCGTCCTCGGCCGTGGTGCACAAGGCTCCGCCTGTGCGTTCGATCTCCTGCGCAGCGATGGCGTATCGCAGGTGCGGCTGGCCGACCTCGACGTGTCGTCACTTCCCTCGTTCCTGCCCACCGACGACCCACGGCTCGTGCCGGTTGCGCTGGACGTGCGCAACCGCGAAATGATGCTGGCCGAGATGGGTCAGGTCGATGCGGTGTTGAGCGCGATCCCGTACTACTTCAACGGTGAACTCGCCGCCCTTGCCGTGCAGTCCGGAGTGCACTTTGCCGACCTGGGCGGCAACACGGAGATCGTGTTTCAGCAGAAGGAGCTGGACACGGCCGCGAAGCTCAAGAACGTGACGGTTATTCCCGACACAGGCCTCGCTCCCGGCATGATCAACGTGCTGGCCGAGCACGGCATCAGGGCGATGGACAGTGTCGAGAGCGTGAAGCTGTTCGTCGGCGGCCTGCCGCAGCATCCCGAGCCGCCGCTGAACTACCAGATCGTGTATTCCATCGAGGGCGTGCTGGATTACTACTCGACGCTGTCGTGGGTCCTTCGCGATGGCATTCGCACACAGGTCACGGCGCTGTCCGAGCTGGAACCGGTGCAGTTCGATGAGCCGATCGGTGCGCTCGAGGCGTTTCACACGGCCGGTGGTCTCTCCACCATGGCGTGGCGCTACGAGGGAACGATTCCGCTGATGGAGTACAAGACGCTGCGATATCCGGGGCATGCGCAGCTGATGTCGGCGATGCGCGACTTGGGGCTGTTTGATTCGACACCGATAGACGTGAAGGGCGTGCAGGTCGTGCCGCGCGACCTGTTCATCGCGCAGGTTGGTCCGAAGTTGCGGCGACCTGGCGGGCAGGATCTCGTTGCGTTACGCGTGATCGTGACCGGCATGAAAAACGGGCACGCCTGCACGCGCGAGTACGACCTGCTGGACTACTACGATGCCGAGCACGACATCACGGCCATGATGCGCGTCACCGGGTACACGCTCTCGATCACGGGTCAGCTGATGGCCTCGGGTGCGCTGCCGTCGGGTGTATACACGCCGGACGAAGTGTTCCCGGGCGATCGTTACATCGCCGAGCTGGCGAAGCGGAACATCAACATCCGCATGCGCTGACCTGCCCTTGCCTGTGTCTGTGCCCGTATCTGTGCCCTTGTCCGCGCCCGTCGTGACAGCGCACGGTGCCGCTGCCTTTTTCGCGGTGCCGTTCCATTGGGCGCGGTCTCAGCGCGCTTTCAGGGCAGCAGGTCCCGCGCGCGAGTGCACCGCGTTGCCGCCCTCATGGCCGAGTCGTCAGCGCGACCAGTTCGCGAGGGTGATCCCGATGGCGTCGATCGCCTCGCGGGCGCGCCAGCGGTCACGGCCGTTGTACATCATGGTGAAGGCGAGGAGCTCGCCGTTGCGGGCCGTGACGTAGCCGGCCAGCGCGACGATGTCGTTCGTGGTACCGGTCTTGGCGTGCAGGTTGGCCTGCGCGGCAGTGCCCATCATCCGGTGCCGGAGCGTTCCGCTACGTCCGGCGAGCGGCAACGATGCGTGCAGCAACGGCCCCCAACTCGCCTTGTTGGCCCAACCGAGGAGCTGCACCATGGCTCTGGGTGACACGAGATCCGTCTGCGACAGGCCGCTGCCGTCATACGCGCGCAGGGCATCGCTGCGCATGCCGACCGTGCGCTGCAACAAGCCGCGAAGCACAGTATCGGAATTGAACGCCGATCCTGCCACATGCCGGTCCGAACCGCGACCGGCCGCCCGGAACATGTGCTCGGCAATCACATTGACCGATTCACGGTTCATCACGGTGAGCAGTGTCTCGAGTGAGGGAGATTCCCATGACACGAGAGGGCGGGCGCCAGACGGGGTCGGGCCGAGTGTCATGCCGCCGGCCACGGTGATGCCATTCCGTCGCAGTGCCGCGAGGAAGGCTCCGGTCGTGAACGACGCCGGATCCTCGACCACATACGAGTACGAGCGCTGGTAGCTTTGCGCGCCGATGGTGCCGCTGACCGAGATGCCGTTCGCGCCGCGTCCGAGCCTGAGCGAGGCGCCCCTGCCGGCAACCGTCCTCACACTGGCGCGGACCGGAATGGCCGTCGTCGCCGGCTCGAGCACTACAGTCGCAGGGCTGCCGCGCGTCGTGGGGCGAACAGTGACCCAGACCAGATTCTCGTTCAGCGTCAGTCCCGAGACGCGTCCCGCGTAGGCGTCCTGCAAGATGCGAGGGTGCCAGCCTTCCGGAATCGAGCGCGCCTCGAAACCGCTCGCGTCGCCGATCACGCGTCCGCTCACCTGCCGCACTCCAGCGCGCACCAGTCGACCGACGAGCGAATCCATGGCAGCATCGGGTGTGCGACCGATGAAGCGAGATGAGAGCGAGGGGTCGCCATCACCGCGCAGTATCAGGTCACCATCAAGCCGTCCATCGCGAAGTGTGCCCGTATGAAGCACGTCCGTGTGGTATCGGTAATTCGCACCGAGACTGTTGAGTGCGAGCACCGACGTCAGCACCTTCTGCGTGGAGGCGGGCTGGTGCGGCACATCGGCATTGATCGAGAAGAGCGTGTCGCCCTGTGACAACGACACGACCATCATGCCCCATGAGCCATTCCTGATCGACGCGCCGGCCAGAAATCCCAGGTCACCGCGCAGCGCGTCGAGCCCGAACGGGGTGCGTGCCTCGAGGCGTGCAATGGCTGGAGCCGCGGCGCGACGGACGGGGCGCGCACGCTTTCTCGGCGTCACGCTGGTACGATCGGCGGCGGCAGGGCGGGACTTCAATCGCGACGTGGCGCGCGCCCTCGCGCTGGCACGGGCCGCGGTACCTGCGCGAACCGTCGTCTTCTTCCGTGTGGCCTGGCCGTCCACCGGACGAGTAGTGGCAAGGGCGAACAGCAGGAGGAGCAGCGCGCGAGCACCGGTCATGAGTCGGGCAGGAACCACGTCGCTACACCTTGAGAAAGATTTTCCGGCGCCAGAGCGCCCAGAGGATCACGAACCAGAGCAGCACGACGCCCAGCGCGTACGCGAGCGAGGCCACGTGTGGTTCGAGTATCGGCGCGAAAACCGCTCGATGGAACACCCAGGATGCCGACTCCGGACCGTCGGCGGTCGGAATCTTCCAGAGCGTCACGGTGATGCGGGCCAGGATACCTGACCCCATGAAGGCGATCATCGGGTTGGTGCCATAGATCACGAAGAACTTCGTCCAGCCTTTCCAGCCGTGGACATCGATGATCCACATGCAGGTTGCCAGGGTCACCAGCGCCATGCCGGCGGTGAAGACGACGTA
Organism: Gemmatimonadaceae bacterium; assembly: GCA_014377535.1. GTDB lineage: Bacteria > Gemmatimonadota > Gemmatimonadetes > Gemmatimonadales > Gemmatimonadaceae > JACMLX01. The sequence continues at coordinate 18,602 of JACMPK010000141.1, read as the reverse complement.
ACTGCTGGTCCAGAGGCTTTTGTTGATCGGGAAGACCCAGTGCCAGACGAGGCCGATCACCAACAGCAGTGCACCGGACGCGAACATGCCATTGAGCCGTTCAGCGAGCGAGCGTGGTGACGCGATCCAGCGTCCGGCGAACTGTCCGATCATCATGCTGCCGACCGCGGGCAGCGTACTCAGCAGCCCTTCAGGATCCCAGGTCTTCACCGATGCCCAGAGATGATTCGTGCCGAGCACCGTACGATCGAACCAGGCGCTGAGCACGGCGTCAGGTCGGTCGAGCAGCTGCCATCCCGGCACACCGCGGTCTGGAACCGTGACCAGTGTCATCAGCGCCCAATAGCCGAGCAAAATGGCAACGAGCACGGCGAGATGCTGCTTCCATGTGCCGTAAAGCGTGAGCATTGCGCCGATGACGTACGCCACGCCGATTCGCTGCAGTACACCCATGATGCGGAGGTGCTCCAGCCGGTAGCGCATGCGATCGGCGAGGCTCGGGTCGGGCAGCGACTCGATGGTTCCCCACATGAAGCCAGGGAACCAGGCGAGGAAGAGTCCGAACAGGAAGATCAGTGCGCCGCGCCGCAGAATCTGCTGCACGATTGCGCCGTCGTCGTCACCTCGCGCCCGCCGCTGCGACAGCGAGAGATGCGCGGTCACGCCGACGATGAAGAGAAAGAACGGAAAGATCAGGTCCGTCGGCGTCCAACCGTGCCACTTCGCGTGTTCCAGCGGCGGGAAGATGTGCTCCCAGTCACCGGGATTGTTCACCAGCAGCATGCCGGCGACGGTCATGCCGCGAAACACGTCCAGTGAAAGCAGCCGTTCGCGCGATGTGTCTGCGGCGTGCGTGACGCCACTCGTCATTCCGGCCGTATTGGAGGTGCGCGTCGTATCCGAGCCGACCGTCGTCGCCACCGGCTCAGCGACTCGGTACAGCGGCGAGCGCGCCGCGCGACCCCTGCGCCTCGTCGGCGCCGTCTCCACCCGCCCCCTGTCGCTGCCAGCGAAAGAACACCACGGTCATCACGCCGTAGAAGAAGAGGCCGCCGGGGATCCACATGATCAACCCACCGATCAGCTGATCCATCTTGGGGGAGATACCCCAGAGCCGCGGGCTGGACGCGTACAGCGGATACAGCACCGAATCGGCCATCGCGATATAAATCGCGACGACGCTCATGGGCAGCGTCATCAAAAAGCAGTACAGCATCTGACCCGGATAGCTCAGGCGGGGCAACTCGGGCAGTGAACTCATGAACGGCCACCACATCAGCACACTGGCCACCAGAAACGTGACATGCTGCAGGATGTGCACGTTGTGATGCAGCAACGCTGTGTTGTACAGCGCCGGAATGTGCCAGATGCTGAGCGTGACGTTGAAGATTGCGAATGCCATGATCGGCGTCGTGATCCGGCGCGCGAGCGCACCGACGACGGGCCAATCCAGTGCCGGCCGCAGCATCCAGCCCGGCGTGCCTGCAATGAGCAGCGGTGGCACGATGAGCTCCATGATGAGGTGCTGCACCATGTGCCCGCTGAACAGGTAGAAGTCGCTCAGGTCGTGCAGCGGCCCGTTCAGGATCAGGAACAGCAGGAGCAGGCCACTGCAGAACGCGACGCGCTGCCCGGTCGACGGACCAACGCCCTGAGCGGAACGAGCACGCCGAAAGTAGAGCCACCCGAGCGCAGTCAATCCAATGACCGTGCTCGGGTGGATGGTCCAGTCATCCAGCGCCAGAGTCTGCGCGGGATGCAGGAGCAGTGCGAGTGCCATCAATAGGCCCGAAACTCCGCCATCAGGCGCCGCTGCCCAGGTTGATCGCGACCTTGCCGAACAGAAAGAGCAATCCGACGCAGGTGACGATCGCGATCGCGAGCGGACCAACGAACAGGTTCCGAAACAACTTATTGTCGTACTTGAGGTGCATGTAGACCGCACACACCACCGCGAACTTCACCGCCGACATGAAGATCATGCTCGGCACATAAATCGCCGACTGCTCCCACGGTTTGATGTAGTAGGCCGAGATCTCGACGATCGTGACGATCGTGAGAAAGAGTGCAGTCCAGAGATAGGTCTTCGCCGTCGGGTGATGCCCGTGTTCGTCGTGCGCGGCGTCCGTATCGTGTGCCATGGGGTCGTGGCTCACTTGATGAGGTAGAGTAGGACGAAGATCGCGATCCAGACCACGTCGACGAAGTGCCAGTACAGCGCGCAGAGATCGATCTTCAACTCTTCAGCAGGCGTCAGCCCGCGCGTCTTGTCGATCGATGCGAGCGTGAACAGCCAGAGCACACCGGCGGTGACGTGTGCGCCGTGGAATCCCGTGAGCACGAAGAAGCTGCTGCTGAACAGGTTCGTCGTCAGGCCCAGGCCCTCGTGCACGAAGCTCGTGAACTCGTAGGCCTGGCACATGAGGAATACGATGCCGAGCACCGCCGTCGACATGAGCCAGAAGAACGAGTTTCCTTCGAGGCGCGCCAGAAACGTGGTGCGCTTCACGTGTCGGTTCACAACCGCATTGTGTGCGAGCACCATCGCGAGCGACGACATCAGGAGCACGAACGTGGAGAAGCTCGTGACAGGGATGTTGAGGATGGCCTTGAACGTTTCACCGGTTGCCGGGTCCGTCCATGCCTCGTGCGGGTACGGGCCGACGCGCGACTTGCCCTTGTAGATCAGGTATGTCGAAATGAGGCTGACGAACAGCATGCACTCGGAGCCGATGAAGGCCCAGATGGCAATCTTGCGGTTGTCCAGTCCCGTCGAGGTGTAATGATGGCCGTGGGCGTCGTGCGATTCGCCGCCGGCCATGGTCGGTTCAACTGCGGTTGCGCTCATTTCAGTGCGACTCCTCGAGCGGCGACGTGAGCCAGGCATACAAGCTCACCACCAGCATGGTTGCGCCGCCACCAACGACGACGTAGAACGCAACGTCGTTGACGTGCTTGAGGGTCATGCCACCGAGCATGGTGCAGAGACCCAATGCAGCCATCACCGGCTTGAACGTGTTTGCCGGCATCGGGATGCCGAGTTCACGCGAGGTCGGAACGCGGTCGTCACGATTCTCATGGCCTTCGTGATGCTCGCGCGACAGATCGTGGCCATCCGTCACGTCCCACAGCGGGTAGCGGCTGGTGACGTTCGGCAGCACGGCGAAATTATACTCGGGCGGCGGCGACGGGATGGACCACTCGAGCGTCGAGGCACCCCACGGGTCGCGACCGGCGCGCGGACCGCTCTTCAGCGAAGTGAAGAAGTTGTAGAGGAAGATCAGCGTCGCGACGATGATGATTGCAGTGCCGATGGAGCTCATCATGTTGAAGAGGTCCCAGCCCTGGTTTGCATCGTACGTGTAGATACGGCGCGGCATGCCCAGCAGGCCTGACAGGTGCATCGGGCCGAAGGTCAGGTTCATGCCGATCATGTTGATCCAGAAGTGCCACTTGCCGAGGGTTTCGTTCATCAGCCGCCCGAACATCTTCGGGAAGTAGTGATAGATGCCGGCGAAGATGCCCATGATCGAGCCACCGAACAGCACGTAGTGGAAGTGCGCCACGACGTAGTAGGTGTCGGTCTGCTGCAGGTCGGTCGGGGGTGATGCGTGCGTCACGCCGGAGAGGCCGCCGATGGTGAACATCGCGACCAGGCCGATCGAGAAGCACATGGATGTGGTGAACGTCAGCTTGCCGCCCCACATCGTGCTCATCCAGTTGAAGATCTTTACGCCGGTCGGGATGGCGATCAGCATCGTGGTGAGGCTGAATACCGTGTCCGCGATCGGGCCCATGCCGACGGAGAACATGTGGTGGGCCCACACGCCAAAGCCGAGGAAGCCGATCAGGATGCCGGAATACACCATGACCGCGTAACCGAAGAGCGGCTTCCGGCTGAAGGTCGGCAGCACTTCGCTGACCAAACCGAACGCCGGCAATATCAGGATGTAGACCTCGGGATGGCCGAAGATCCAGAACAGGTGCTGCCAGAGCAGCGGGTCGGCGCCGGCGGTGAGCGTGTAGAAGTTCGTGCCGAAGAAGCGGTCGAACTGCAGGAACACCAGTGCCACCGTGATGACCGGGAAGGCCAGCACGACGAGGAACTGCACCACGAAGCTCGCCCACGTGAACATCGGCATGCGCATCAGGTGCATTCCCGGTGCGCGCATGTTGATGATGGTGGTGATGAAGTTGAAGCCTGCCGCGAGCGAGCTGATACCGAGGATCTGGAGGCCGAGCACCCAGAAATCGATGTTCAGACCCGGATTGTATGCCATCGTGGTGAGCGGGGCATAGCCGAACCAGCCGCCGTTCGGGGCAAGGCCGGCGAAGATCGGCAGCGTGATGAAGATGCCGCCGAGCAGGTAGACCCAGTAGCTGAAGGCATTGAGACGCGGGAAGGCCACGTCGCGGGCGCCGATCTGCAGCGGGATGAGAAAGTTGAAGAAGGCAGCCGACAGCGGCATGATGGCGAGGAACACCATCGTGGTGCCGTGCATGGTGAAGAGCTGGTTGTACAGCTCAGCACTGACCAGTGACTGGTTGGGTGCGGCGAGCTGCGCGCGGATGACTGCCGCCTCGAGCCCGCCGAAGATGAAGAAGAAGAGGGACGTGAACAGGTACAGCACGCCGATCCGCTTGTGGTCCGTGGTCGTGATCCAGCTCCAGACGCCGGTCTTCTCGCCGTACGTGGAGGCGGAGGCGGCAGCCGGCGCGTAAATCGGCGGCGCAACAGTCGTGGCCATGACGCGAAATGCTCCGGGCGCGGGTTACTTGAGAGCTTGCAGATAGGCGGCGACATCTGCGATCTGCTGATCGGAGAGACCGCCCATCGTGACCTTGGCCTTGATGGCCGGATTGTATTCGCCGTTCCCGATGGCCGGCATCAGGCTGCCCGGCTTCATCGCTGGCGCGTTCTTGATCCAGCGAACCAGGTTTTCGGTCGTGTTTTCGTACAACGAACCGCCGAGGCTGTAGCGCGAGCCGAAATGCGTCAGGTTCGGGCCGATCACGCCGGCGCTCATCGGGTTGCCGCTGACCTTGTGGCAGCCGATGCACGACGAGCGGGAGTAGACCTTCTGACCGCGCTCTGCGTCGCCCGCAAGACCGGCAGTGAAGCCGATGCTCGACGGAGGCGTAGCCGATGGCAGAGAGCTCGGATCGAGCTTTTCACGCGGGAAAATGAAGCCGACCGGTGCCGGTGCGGCCGCATCGGCCAGCGCCGCGCCGATCTGACCACTCCGGGTCGTGGCGGCTGCACCAGCGGCGGCCGGTGTTGCGGCCGGAACAGACTGCGGCGTCACGGCACCGTAGACGGCAGGACCCCTCTGGTGCGCGGCCCAGCTGGCGAATTGCTCGGGCGTGACGGTAAAAGCGCGGAACTTCATGTTCGCGTGACTCGAGCCGCAATACTCGTTGCAACTGCCGTTGAGTGACTTCATCGCCATCGAGTCGCGCGGTGTCATCCACAGGTAGTTCGTCCTGTTGGAGATGAGGTCACGCTTGCCGCCCAACCGCGGAATCCAGAACGAGTGCAGTACGTCCTTGGTATTCAGCTTGAAGTTCACCGGGCGCCCGACCGGCAGATACAACTCGGTGGCCGTGGTGATGCCGTACTGGGGATAGCGGAACTCCCACCACCACTGGTGCCCGATCACCTCGACCTGCAGCGCGTTCGCCGGTGCCTTGGCCTGCGTCATGAAGATCGTCTTGACCGTGGGCACCGCGATGAAGGCCAGGATCACCGCCGGGATTGCCGTCCACGCGATTTCCAGTGCCGTGTTGCCGTGCACGTGCTTCGGATCAGGCGAGTTCGGACGCGCCTTGAATTTGAAGACGATGTAAAGGATGCCGATTTCGACGATCACAAAAACGATCGTTGCCCAGAAGAGCAGCTGGTCCCAGAGATGAGTGACTGCCTCGTTCATCTCCGTCGTGTAATTGAACGACGTGTTCGGGTACTGCTGCGCACCGGCCGTAGCGGCAACAGCGAGGAGCAGCACTGCGGTACGCGCGACGGGCACGAGTCCGCGAAACATCTGTGCGCCGGCGAAAATCCGGCAAAAGCGCGAAAAGCTGGCCATGCCCAGGTCTTGGGAAGGGTCGTGGGGCGCCAGGGTAGACTCCCCATATAAAACCTGCGGAGATGGAACCGAGGTTCCCGACCGACAGGTACGGGGGGCAACGTGGCCACCCGAAAAAGCAACAATCATCATGTCATTTACGGCAATCGCGACCCCTACCGGGTACGGCGACCGCGTGCCAATTACGTACAACCGGCCTCTGACTGATCCAGCATCATCGAACAGCGATACACTCTACAAAACTAAGGACCACGGGTTACTCGCCGCTAGCGTCGCTTGACGGCAGCTTCGCATGATCGTCGCGGACCGCATGCTTCTGCGTGGTGGACGTGATGGCAAGCTCGATGCCTGATTTGAGCTGTCCGACGCGCTCGCGCAGCGCACGAAGCCTGGCCTGATCGCCACTGCCGCCACGCGTGGCGACGAGAATGAGGTCGGTCGTGATGTCCGCCAGCAGCTGGAACTGGCTACGCAGCAGCCCGATGAGGGGCGTGGCGGCCCGCTTGATCATCTGCCCGTACGCTGTCGTGGGCTGCGTGGTGCGGATGGCGATCGCGTATTTCTCGACGTGCCCGTGCACGGTCTGCGCGAGGGATGCTGCCGACGCCAGGGCCTGCAGCTTCGCCTGACCGGGTCCATCGACGGTGGGTTTTGACATATGCCATCAAGGTATCGACTGCTCCGGCGGCGAAACACTTGTTTCAGCCCAGAAACGTGCGCATTGTCGCGGATCAGCGCAGGCGCCTGCGATCGCGCGCATGCCTGCTGTGCGCATGCCTGCCGTGCGTGGGCCTGCCGTGCGTGGGCCTGCCGTGCGTGGCCTGGTCGCGGATGCGGCCCAGCACTTGACGGACAGACGGACGGCGGCGGGCGCCTGCATAAATTGCGAGATGTCCGACCGCCTGCCCACCCGTCGCCAGCCAGCATTTGCGCCGACGACACCGCCGACACCGCGGTGCCCGGTGTGCTGGTCGAAGCCGTTCCTGGGGCCGACGCGACAGGTGAGGCGGGGCTGGCGGGTTCAGGCGAGTGAAGCGGAGGCGTCGAGCGGCACGACAGTCACCGTGGCCAGCACCATCTACCCGTGCAGCAACCCCGTCTGCGACTCGGCCATCGTGATGCGCATGGCGCTGACGGGTGGGTACCTGCAGTCCGACCTGGACGAGGGGTTGCTGCGCGACACTGCGGCAGCGGCGTACCTGCGCGGGCGCACAGGGCGCGACGGGCTGTGGCGCGACCGCTCAGGCGATCCGAAGACGGCGCCGGTGCAGCGCGACCTGTTCGGATAGGCGTCGACAACACTGTCCGGCGGCCGTTGCACCTTCACGCGTGTCGGCCCGCGGAGCGGCACCGGCAACAGCGACTGCACGGCGACACGCTCGCCCGTGATGGCTCGGCAGCTCACGCGCCAGCTAAAGGACGCACCGCCAATGACCGTTGGCGCCACGCCTGCAATGCTCAGCGGTACGCCGATGCGCAACATCGCTGGCACTTCGACGTAGGCCAGCTTGACGCCGCCCGTCATGGACGGAAGCGCACCGCCTCCACTCGAGAATGACGTTACGAAACCGGTGCCGTTCGCACGACATGTGCCAGAGATGTCACGCAACATGCGACGCATGTAACACTGACGCATCCTGCAGATCACGGGCTGATCAGCGACCAGCCATCGACTCCGGTCTCAGCACGTCATCAAGCTGCTCACGCGTGAGCCAGCCGCGCTCGAGCACGATCTCGGTCACGCCGCGTCCACTGGCGAGCGCTTCCTTGGCAACTTCAGTGGCCTTGTCGTAGCCAATCACGGGCAGCAGCGCGGTGACCACACCGATCGAATGCTCCACGTAGTAGCGCATGCGGTCGGCATTCGCCGTGATGCCCACGATGCACTTGTCACGCAACACGCGAATGGCCTGCGTCATCTCGTGGATTCCGCCCAGCAGCCGATACGCGATGATCGGCTCGAAGACGTTGAGCTGCAGCTGCCCCGCCTCGGCCGCCATGGTCACGGTGACGTCGCCGCCAATGATGTTGAAGCAGACCTGATTGACGACTTCGGGGATGACCGGATTCACCTTGCCCGGCATGATCGAGCTGCCGGGCTGCATCGCGGGCAGGTTGATTTCGCCAAACCCTGCGCGTGGCCCTGACGACAGCAACCGCAAGTCGTTGCAGATCTTCGACAGCTTGGTGGCGGTGCGCTTCAGCACACCGCTGAGCTGCACGAAGGCCCCGGTGTCGCTGGTCGCCTCGATGAGATCCGGTGCGGTGATCATTGCCAGCCCGGTCACATCGGACAGGTGCTTGCGCACCGATGCGGTGAACTCGTCCGACGCGGTGATGCCGGTGCCGATGGCCGTCGCGCCCATATTCATCTCACGCATCAGCGCCTGCGCTTCACCAAGGCGATCGACATCTTCCATGAGCGTGTGCGCCCACGCCTTGAACTCGCGACCGAGCGTCATCGGCACCGCATCCTGCAGCTGGGTACGGCCCATCTTGATCAAGGCACTGAACTCCACGGCCTTGGCATCCATCGCACCGCAGAGCTCCGTCAGTGCAACGCGCAACACGTCGAGTGCCGTGTGCAGCGCAATACGGATCGACGTGGGATACACGTCGTTGGTGCTCTGGCTGCGGTTCACATGCTCGTTGGGATGCACGACGTCATATGTGCCCCGTGCGCGTCCGAGAATCTCCAGCGCACGATTCGCAATGACCTCGTTCACGTTCATGTTCGTGCTGGTGCCGGCACCGCCCTGGATCATGTCCACGATGAAGTGCTCGTGGTGCCGGCCGGCACGCAGCTCCTCGCCGGCGCGCACGATCGCATCGGCGATGTTGTCAGGCAGCAGGCCGAGTTCCTGGTTTGCTCGCGCGGCGGCAATCTTCACGGCGGCGAGCGCGGAGATCAGCTCGGGGAACTCGCGCAGGGGCACGCCGGTGATCGGAAAGTTCTCGGCGGCGCGCAATGTCTGCACACCGTACAGGGCCTCGTCCGGCACTTCGCGCTCGCCAAGCAGGTCATGCTCGGTGCGCATGCGCGTGCTGCCGAAGCCCAACGTGCGTCCACGTCCCACGAGCGTCGCGTCTGCGCTGCGCAGGCGCGTGGCGATGGCCCGTGCGGCACGTGCGACGAGCCCCGCGTAAAGGTGCGGATTGTCCTTCACGACCTCGGCCAGCTTCTCCTTGCTCAGCACCAGCAGTTCGCCCGCGATCACCGCGCGTGCGGTGGTGCCGTGGCGCGTGTCGTCCAGCAGCAGGCCCTCGCCGATCGCCTCGCCCGGGCCCATCGTCACCAAACGCGTGATGCGGCCTGCCGAGGCCTTCTCGATCGCCACGCCGCCCGAGACGACCAGCGCGAACATCGTGCGCTCATCGCCCTCGTTGAAGAAGACATCGTCAGTGGCGTAGGAGAGCGGCTCGACGGACTGCGCAAGGCGCCAGAGCTGCGCATCGGGAAGGCCTGCGACGAATGGCAGTGCCTTGAGCTGTGTGAGGATCACATTTTTCATCGCACGAAGCTACGTGCACGCCACGCATCGTGCGAGCAGCGGCACGCATGTCGTGCACTGCCGTGCCGCACCGGGTTCCGGTTGGCGCACGTCTGCGGCGCACGGCTGCGGTACACGACTGTGAGGCACAACACCGAACACGGGTGACAGACGCGTCAGCTGCTATGGCAGCTTGCTGCCAGGTGTCCAGCCCGAGGTGGCGCACTGCTCGACGAGCTGAAGCACCGCGTCGCGCTGATCATGCACGGCAAGCAGCAGGAGATCGCCGGGTCGTGCCCATGTCAGTGCCTGACGCACTGCGCTCATGTCATCCGGCGCGCTCGCGAGCTGTGCGTCGGGTACACCCAGCGCACGCAACGCATCAAGCAGCACACCGCTGATGGAGCCTGACGCACGTCCGCGCAGGAACCTGGGCATCTCCTTGGCGATGAAGTGGTCGATGATGCCTGGCTCCGCGGCGGCAGCGGCAATGGCCTGCAGCGCGACGTCGTCGCGATCACCACCGGTGCCGAGCGACACGGCGCGTCGTGCGGCGGGAATACCACGCGTCGCGTCGATCAGCGCAGCAACACTCTGCGCGTTGTGCGCATAGTCGATCACGACGGTGACCCCACCAACCACGTGCGTCATGAGGCGGCCCATGTTTTCACGAGGATCGGTGCCGAAGGCGAGCAGGGCCGCGCGCGACGGGTCGCCAAGGTGCAGCTCATCCGCCACCGTAGCGGCGACAAGCGCGTTGAGCACGTTGTGCGTGGCCGCGCCGCCAAGCGTTGCCGGAATCTGCGTCAGCTCTGCAGTCGTGAGGTACAGGTCAGTGCTGCTGGACCAGGTGAATGGCGCATCGACTGCGGTGTCGTGGTGCACTGTCACCGTTGCAAGGCGGCCGGTGTAGCGCGCCGTGGCCTGCACCAGTGATGGCACGCCGGCATTGCACACCAGCAGCCCACATTCGTGCACGGCGCTCGCGACGATGAGCTTCACCGCGGCCAGCGTCTCCAGATCGTTGATGCCGTAGTCGCCGAAATGATCGGGCGACAGCGTCACGACGGCGGCGACCGACGCGTGCTGCACAGCGAGGCCGCGGCGCAGCAACCCACCGCGCGCCGTCTCGAGCACGGCAAGTGTGACCGACGTGTCCTGCAATACGCGACGCGCGCCGACTGGGCCCGACCAGTCGCCGGACTCCACCTGCGCATCGTTAATCCAGACACCATCGGTACAGGTGTGGCCGACGTTGTGCCCTGCCGCGCGTGCCATGGCCGCGATCATGCGTACCACGGTCGTCTTGCCGTTCGAGCCGGTGACGAGCACGATCGGGATGTCGCGCACCGTGCGCCAGTCGACCGAATCGATGGGCGGGATGTCGCGCACCGGCCAGCAGTGCGCACCGGAACCGCTCCCGATGCAGGCGGTGTGCTCGTCGAAGGTGACGTTGATGCGGCGACGCTGGCCCTCCTCCCAGAGTGCGACGAGCGGCGGGCAGGACTCGGCATCGGCCATGGCACGAAGCTCGTCGATCGTCGCGGCCGCAGTGTCACGCACGAGACCGACGATCGCCAGTTCCGACGTCATCCACGCAGACTCGCAGACATCCGTCGCAGTCATGAGCTGATCGACGGGTGCGTGCACGAAGAGGCTCGCACCACCGGGATAGGTGCGCTGCGTGGTCGTCGCATCGGGCCAGCCTAGCGCGCCGGTGAGCTCGGCGACGCGTGCATGCCAGGCACGCAGCAGCGCCGCGTTGCGGTTGGACATCGTGTCGTCCAGCACGACGTCCAGCACAGCGCCCACTCCCGGGTGCATCAGGTTGGGGCCCATCAGGCGGCGCGATTCCACGATGATCGGAGAGAGATGACCCGACGCGAGGTCCGGTTCGCGCGGTGGGCGCATGATGCTCGCTACTGGTACTGGTGGTACTGGATGCTGTACTGGCTAGTCGTTCGCCTCGCGCGCAAGGAACACGCCGCGATCATCACGCACGATCGCCGTCGTGCCGGCCATCATGCCGGTCACTTCGGCCACGCTACCGTTAGTCGGCGGGCTGCGCACCGGCTCGACGACTGCGCGAGGGGGCGGCACGTTGTCGTCAGCCAACTCGATCACCGCGGGACGCACGGTCTGCGGCGCTTGCTTTTTCTGCGACGCGAACGGTGACGGCGCAGCGTCCGCGCGGAAGTGCGTGATCTGCTTCCAGCCGCGTGCGAGTGCGTCAGCGAAGATCAGCACCAGGTCACCCGGTGCGGCCATGCGCAGCGCTGCCTCGATCGCGTCCTGTTCATCGATGATCACCGACACGCGATCGGCACCGATGCCGTGCGCCAGCAGCGTGCGCTCGATCATGCGCGGCACATCCTCATCGCCGCGCCCGCGTCGTCCATCGTCCCGACGGCAGATGTAGTGGTCGAACATCGCGGCAGCGGCCACGTCACCGATGGCCACGATGTCCTGGTCGCGCCGATCGCCCGGCGCCGAGAGCACGCAGATGCGGCGACCCTTCACGTCGAGCCGATTCGCGAGCTGGCAGAGCTGCTCGATGGCATCGGCGTTGTGTCCATAGTCGAACAGCACGCGGAACTGATGCTGATCATAAACATTCAGGCGACCAGGCGCCTGAAAGAAGCTCGTGTCGAAAGTCCGCAGACCATGCCGGATGTCCTCGAGGCGCACGCCCATCGCGAACGCCATTGCCGCAGCAAACATCGCGTTCTGCACGTTGTGCAGCGCCTTGCCCTCGATCGTCGCCGGGATCAGGTGTGTCCAGAGCAGCGGAATGTGCGCGCCATGATCGTAGATCGTGATCATGGAGCCGTTGATGCCGTTCTCCAGCGCGATGGCGCGGCCGCCGGCGCGGATGTGCTCGCGCACCAGCTCATGATCGGGGTTGAGCGTGACGTAGCAGACATGCTTCGCCTCGGTGTACGCGGCCATGCGCAGCGTGAGCGGATCGTCGGCATTGAGCACCGCGGTGTCCCGTGCGATTTCGACGACGGTACGCTTGATCTCGGCCAGCTGCTCGAGTGTGTCGATGCCTTTCTGGCCCAGGTGATCCGGGCGCACGTTGAGCACCGCGCCGACATCCACGTAGCGCGTGGCCATGCCGGCGCGCAGCAGCCCGCCGCGCGCCGTCTCGAGGACCGCTACTTCCACGTTCGGGTCGCTGAGCACGATGCGCGCGGCCGTCGGGCCGGTCATGTCGCCGACGACCGTGCGCTGTCCGTCCACGTACACGCCATCGGTGGTGGTGAGCCCCACGCGCTTGCCGGCGAGCTTGTGGATATGCGCAAGCATGCGCGAGGTCGTGGTCTTGCCGTTCGTGCCGGTGATCGCTGCAATGGGAATCGTGCTCGGCATGCCGGCGGGGAACAGCATGTCGATGGTCTTGCCGGCGACGTCACGCGGACGTCCATCGCTGGGCGCCATGTGCATGCGGAAGCCCGGCGCTGCGTTCACTTCGCAGATCGCGCCACCGATCTCCTTGTAGCTCTGCGTGATGTCGGGTGTGAGAAAGTCCACGCCACCGATGTCGAGCCCGATCGCCTTGATCGCGCGCACCGCCATCTCGGCGTTGTCGGGATGCACGAGATCCGTCATGTCACGCGCGGTGCCGCCGGTGCTCAGGTTGGCGGTGAGGCGCAGGTACACGATTTCATCAAGAGGCGGCACCGACGCCGCGGTGTAGCCGAGTTTCTGAAGCAGCCCGTTCGCCTGCGCATCCAGCTCGATGCGCGTCAACACCTTTTCGTGTCCGACGCCGCGACGTGGATCGGAGTTCACGATCGCCACCAGTTCCTGAATGCTGTGCGTGCCATCACCGACCACGTGACCCGGCTCGCGCTTGCTGACGGCGACAAGTTCACCGTTGATCACCACCATGCGATGATCGTGGCCGGTGATGAACGTCTCGACGATCACGCTGCGGGAGTGTTCCTGTGCACACGTGAACGCCTCGCGGACTTCGGCGGCCGTCATCAGGTTGATGGAGACGCCGCGTCCGTGATTGCCGTTGTACGGCTTCAGCACGACGGGGTAGCCGATGCGACGTGCCGCGTCGACCGCCTTGTCGACTGTCTGCACGAGACGCTGCCGCGGAACCGGCAGGCCGAGGTTCGCGAGAATCTTGTTCGTCTCCTCCTTGTCGGACGCCAGCTCGACGGCGATGTGTGACGTGCGCCCCGTGATGGTGGCCTGGATGCGCTGCTGATTGCAGCCATATCCCAGCTGGATCAGCGACTGCTCGTTGAGGCGGATCCACGGGATACCGCGCTTCTCGGCCGCGTGCACGATGGATGCGGTGCTGGGGCCGAGTGCACGACGCTGCGCGTAGCGGATGAAGTCGTCGCGGCTCGTGTCCCAGTCAAAGCTGCGGTCGAACTCGTCGGGCTGCAGGTCGGCGGGCAGCAGCGAGTGAAGCAGTGCCAGCGAGAGTGACGCTGCCTCGAGCCCCACGTCTTCCTGCTCGTACTCGAATGCCACGTCGTACACACCGGCGGGGCCGGCGGAGCGTGTCTTGCCGAACGTGACATGCACACCGGCGGTGTTCTGCATCTCGAGCACGACATGCTCGAATACATGTCCCAGCCAGGTGCCCTCGTCTTCCGTCATGCGGCGGATGAATCCACCCGGTTCGCCGTAGCTGCAGCCATGCTCGCTCAGGCCCGGCAGTCGCTGCACCAGCGCATCGATGAACGCCCTGCCCAAGCGCATCGTCGGCCATGCCTCGAGCACGCCGAGGTCCACCTCGAGGCGAATCACGGGGAAGTGTGCGTAGTGGCTTGGCCCGACGTAGACGTTGCGATCCAGGATCTTCATCGGGCGTGATCGGGGTGTGGAGAAACGACGCTGCTGCCGTGTGCCTTGCGCGTGCGGAGGTTGAAGCCCGCACCTTCCGCCAGCTGATGCATGCGAATGCCGAGCAACGTGATGGTGTCATGCGGCTCGGCGTCGTGCATGGACGAGAATTCCACGTCGCGTGTGTCGATCACCGTGACCGCGCTGCTGCCCATGACGTCGATCTCGTCGTCGGGACTGATGAAGGCCGCCGTGTCCTCGTCCACGCCCAGGCCCAGCATGGCCGGATTGTACGAGAGGGCAGTCAGGAGGCGACCGAGGCGGTCGCGCTGGCGGAAGTGCTGGTCGATGATGATTTCCGGCGCGAGGCCGAAGCCCGGGGCGAGCGTCACCATGCCCGCGCGAGGCGTGGGGCCCTCATCACCGCCGGCGATCATGTGCGCCGACATCACGGCGGCACCGGCACTGGTGCCGGCGACCGGCATGCCCGCGAGGAAGCGATCGCGCAGCAGGTGTGCGGCCGGCGTACCGCCGATGATGGTCGTGAGCCGAAGCTGGTTGCCACCCGTGATGAACACGCCATCGGCATCGGCCAGGCGCGACGTCCAATCCTGGTCATCGCAGTCGGAGCGACGGCGGAGGTTGAGCGCGCGGGCGTTGGTCACGCCGTGCTTCGCGAACTGCTTCTCGTACCAGGTCCCCATGTCCGATTCCTCGGACGCGGTGGGGATAATCGCGATCACCGGGTTGCTGCTTCCGCAAAGCTCGATGAAGCGGGCGAGGATGCTTGCATCGGTGAGCTTGCCGCCGATGGGGATGAGCCAGCCTTTACTGGACGGGGAGGGCATGTCGGAAAGTATCGGAGGCTGTCCGTCGGGGCATCCCTTCGGTCTGGCCATCCGGCTTTTGACCGGAGCTGTGGTTGTGACAGCAAAAGCAACGGCAACACTTCTCACGCGGAGGCGCGGAGGCACGGAGGAAGTGCAACAGATTTTAGGGAACAGCGGTGGCTCGACGCAGTTCCGTCCCATACCGTGTGAAACCTCCGCGACTCCGCGGCTTCGTGTGATGGGAGTTCGCAGTTGTGGTTGCGGTTGCGGTTGCGGTTGCGGATGGAGGGCGGGCTGGTAGCGTTGGCGGGATGACGATCGATCTGGTGGGTGGTGGCGACGCGGCGGGGATGCGGCTGCTGCTGAATGCGGACGTGTATGCGCCTGCGCATCTTGGGCACCGGCACCTGCTGACGGGCGGCGGCCGGATTTTGTGGATGGGCACCGAGCGGCCGACGTTTCCGGCGTATCTGGGCGTGCACGAGCACGATCTGCAGGGGCAGCGCGTGATCCCGGGGCTCATTGACGGGCATTGTCACATCACCGGCGGCGGCGGTGAGGCCGGGCCCGCGAGCAAGGTGCCGGCGCCGCTGGCAGAGAGTTATCGCGCCGCGGGTGTCACGACCGTGGTCGGGGTGCTTGGCACGGATGACATGACGCGCTCGACGGCGGGGCTCGTCGCGGGCGCCAGGGCGTTGCGCGCGCAGGGCATCGACGCCTGGTGTCACACGGGCGGCTATCACCTGCCACTGACGACGCTGACCGGGTCGGTGCGCGGCGACATCGTCAACATCGATTGCATCATCGGGGTGGGCGAGGTCGCGATTTCGGATCATCGCTCCAGTCAGCCGATGTTGCAGGAGCTGCTGCGGATCGCATCGGATGCGCATGTGGCCGGCCTGATGACGGGCAAGGCTGGCATTCTGCACCTGCATGTGGGCGACGGGCCGCGCGGGCTGGCGCTGGTGCGCGAGGCGCTGACGGTGTCGGAGATTCCGGCGCGAGTATTCAACCCGACGCATGTGAACCGGCGGAAGGGGCTGTTTGCCGAGGCGATCGAGCTGGTGAAGCAATTCGGGTGCTACGTGGACATCACGGATTTCCCGGTGGCGGAGGGGGAGGATGCGTGGTCGGCGGCGGATGCGCTGGAGCTGTACTGGGAGTCGGGGGCCGATCCGGCGCGCGTGACGGTGTCCAGTGATGGTGGTGGGTGCCTGCCGGTGTTCGATGCCGAGGGGCGCGTGGTGAGTATGGACGTGGGTGATTGTTCGGCGTTGATGCGGACGGTGCGCGAGCTGGTGCGGCGGGGGCATCGGCTGGAGCGGGTGTTACCGGCGTTCACGACGAATGTGGCGGGGCTGCTTCGGCTTGCGGATGTGGGTGCGGTGGTGGAGGGCGGGCGTTCGAGTGGTGTGATTGTCTCTGTTTGAGCCGATACACAGTAGGTTTTGCAACGTATTTTTTGTTAGCCAGCAACACCGTTTCATGAGGTGTCGACGTGGTACGTGTGGCGGAAGGCGTGACATCACAGGTCGCTCACGAGCGACGCTTCTGGGAGAACGATCCACTGGAGCGTCCCGGAAGTGATTCGCTCGAGAACGTGTTGAACAAGGCCGTTGATGCGGCCATTTTCAACACAATCGTGGATCAGTATGCGCACGCCTTTGAGCAGGCGCATCACGTTCTCGAGGTGGGTGGCGGGCAGGGCTGGGCGTCGTGCGTCGTCAAGCGTCGATTCCCGCTGGCGCACGTCACTCTCACGGATGCTGTCGACGCAGCGGTCGCTAGCCGCCACATCTGGGAGCGCGTCTTTGGAGCGCGCCTCGACGACGCGATCGCCGCACCAGCACAGGCGCTGCCGATCGCCGACGCAACGATGGACCTCGTCTTCTGCTTTGCCGCCGCACATCACTTCGTGGACTACGCCGCTGCGCTCCGCGAGGCGCATCGGGTGCTCCGGTCCGGCGGGCGTTGCCTGTGGCTGTACGAACCCACCACACCGCGGCTCTGGCACGGAATCGCTGAGTCGCGCGTGAACCGGAAGCGGGTCGATGTGCCAGAGCATGTGATCGTCCCAACCCAACTCCTGGCGACGGCGCGGAATGTAGGATTCGCCGCGACGGCTGTGTTTGCGCCGGAAGGGTTTCGCCGCGGGCGGCTGACCAGCCTGTACTACAATGTTCTTTCGGTCGTGCCAATGCTCACGCGGCTGTTACCATGTACCGCGCACTTTACTTTTGTGAAGCAAGCGGCAGACGGCTGACCTGCCACGTGGAAGCGGCATTGCGCGGCTGGTTAACCCGTGTTGCTGCAGACACTGCGGCCGCTGGTCGGCGAGCAGGTGTAAGGCCGTGCAGCCGCAGCGCAGCAGAACGCATTTTCGTCAAGCCGCGAAACGCGCAGACTGCCTCAGTCAGCTCAACGCTCAGCGCCGTGCAGATGACGGTGAGCGTCGATCAGGCCCAACTCGGCCGGCATGGGCACACGCGAAACTTACGCATCATCCCGTATGTCATACAGCCAAGCAGCCTGGCATCGGCCCAGCCAATGACGCTCGTCACCTGAGAGCGGAGGTCCTCGTGCCGGGCGATCGCACGATGATCGCAGCAGCCATCGAGCGTGACATTCATGGCAAAGCGGAGCAGGATGCGACGTATCGTCAGTCCATGTCGCCTACGACGTGCGACTCACCGCCTTCAGCAGCCACAATGGCTCGGGTAGGACACGAAGCGTGAGCGGTGCATTCATCCATGCGACTTCGCCGTCGTAAGCCACCTTCACGGTGCGCGAGCCAAACATATTTGACGGCGTGATGACGAGACGCGGGCAGACGATGCGCTCGATGCTGTCAGCCTCGCCCAGCTGACCGAGTGCTCCACGCAACATCAGGCCGATCATGGCGAGAGCGCCGACTGGCTTGAGGATCACCGCCGTGATTTGACCGTCCGCCGTGGATTCCTCGGCGCCCCTACCCGTCTCGCTCAGACCCAGCTGCTCCAGCTGCAACGGGTTGTTGCCGACGAGGGTCAGTGTGCGCACTTTGCGCAACTTCCCTTCCCACTCGATCGAGAGATGCAGGTGCTGCCGCGCGCGAAGCAGCGTGGACATGCCGGCACCGCATGCGACCAGCCGACTGCGGCCGAATCGACCCTTCCACGTCTCGCGGTCCTGCAGCAAGTCCGGATAGAGTCCCAGGCTGGCATTGACGAGGAAGACCTGGTCGTTGATGGCGGATGTCTGTACCGTGTTCAAGGAGAAGCGTGAGCCTCGCATCGTTCTCCTCGACCTCGGACTACGCGCCGGTGACAGTCTCCGTGTTGCGCGGCGTGTCAAGCTCGAGTTCCCGGAGTCACGCATCGTGGTGATGGATCTGCTGCCAGCGCATG
>JACMPK010000140.1 GCA_014377535.1 Gemmatimonadaceae bacterium | reverse complement strand
CCGTGGGATGCGGTCGTGTCACCGTACGTCCGTCCCGAAGTGATGAAGCCGTGACGCCGCTCACCACGAGCATCGATGACGGTCACCGCGGAATTCACGGCGACGCACTTCGTTACCCGCATTCCTCCGCTTGCAGGTGACAGGAGTAATGCGCTGAGACTGATAGGTGAGTGAGCATTACGACAGACAAACTGCATTGACGCAAAACTGCAACTGCGCGCAAAAGTGCACCGGCCGCAAGACAACCTCTCCGCAAAACTGCTGACACGGGAGCTCTATGAGTCCGCCAATCGATTCACGACGCGTCGAATTCCTTGTCTGAGCGGTGACTGTCCAAAATTGATGAGCAGAGCCAATCGCTTGTTGCTGAAGTACAGATATGAGATGGTCAGAGCGATGAACGCTGGAATCAGCTTGGACACCGCCTTCGATTCGACAATCACTAGATCGTTCACGAGCAAGTCGAGCCTGAGAGGCATCGTGAGTACTACTCCCTTGTAATGAACCGGAACAGGGACCTGTCGTTGCACCTTGAAGCCACGTTGCGTGAGCTCGGTAGCGAGCGCCTCATCGTAGATGTGTTCGAGCAGGCCAGGACCGCCGAGCACACGATGAACCTCCAGCGCCGCATCAACAATGTGCCGACTGAGCTCGTTCTCCGTCACTGATGACTCCGAAATGCTTTACGTTTTGGCGCACTTTTGCGCTTTTTCGCAGTTTTGCGGTCCGTGCAGTTTTGCGATAGGTAGTTCAGATGTGTTCAAGGATCGCCAGAAAGAAGCGACCCGCGCAATGTTTATCGGTAGGCGAAGATACGCGCGCATGAGCGTTTGAATGCATACGAATCACGCTTGCAGTGGGCTAACGAAGCGACGAGCACGAACCGAGTTTGGTGTTTCAGAGCGCAGACAATCGAAGCACTCGCAACAGCACATGACAAAGGGGGCGCCGCGACTGCGGCGCCCCCTTCACTGCACTGACGTCACGACACGCTCAGGTAATCGTAACCGTCGGTGGCAGTGACTCGGTACTCGGCAGGTCCATCACGCCCTCGGCCGTCTCGATGATCAGCTGATCGACCACGGACTTCAGGTCGTTGGTCTTCGCGAAGGTCGCGAGCTGGCGATCGGCGCTGGAGCCCTCTGAAAGAATCTTGTACGCATACTCGACTTCCTTCCGGGTGCCGAGTTCGTCGACGATGTCACCAAGAAACCAATCGAGGAACTCGCGGATCAGCTGCGGTGCCGGAAGTTCCACCTGCTTGCCGAAGTCGATCAGCTTGCCGCCAAGCCCGTAGCGCACGGCACGCCACTTGTTCTCTTCGATCAGGGCGGAGGAATAGACACGGAACGTCGTGTTGTCGCGCCGCATCTTGTACAGCTTCGCGATCAGCGCCTGCAATATCGCCGCAATGCACACCGCCTCGTCCACGCGCGTGCAGACATCGCAGACACGGAACTCGAGAGTCGGATACTTCCCGTGTGGGCGGATATCCCACCAGATCTTATGCGGGCCCGGAATGGAGCCGGTGTCCACCAGCGTGTCGATGTACGAGGTGTAGTCGTAATACGAGTTGAGCAGCGGCGGAACGCCCGAGCGCGGGAAGGCGCGGAACACCACGCTGCGATAGCTGCGCAGGCCCGTTTCGCGACCGTACCAGAAGGGCGAGCTGCTGGTGAGGCAGAGAATGTGCGGCAGGAAGTAGCGCGCCACGTTGCAGGCATCGACGAGGAAGTCCTTGTCCTCGATGCCGATGTGCACATGCGTGCCGAAGATCAGCAGGCGCTGGGCCAGGTCGCCCATGTCGTTCCGCGTGCCCAGATAGTGATCATAGGGCGTGATTTCCTGTGTCTGCCAGTTGGCGAACGGATGGGTGCCGGCAGCGGCGATGCGATAGCCCTTCTTCGCCGCCAGCTCCATCACGCCCTTGCGTAGCATGACGAGTTCCTTGCGCACTTCGGCCGGAGTCTGGCAAATATTCGTGCCGACCTCGATGATCGACTGATGCATCTCGGGCTTCACTTGTGTGAGCACGCGATGATCCTCGGCCAGCAACTGCGTCACATAGGAGACCAGGTCCCGCGAGACCGGATCGATGATCTGGTACTCTTCCTCGACGCCCAGCGTGAGTGACGGTGCCTTCATGAGTACGATGCTGGCTGAGGTGGTTCGATCCAACGCGCGGTGCGCCGACGACGCTATCCGCAGTACAGCTATCGAGGCCGCACGAGGAAAGTGGGCACCGTGGACCCGCCGCCGGCCGTGACGTTCAGCAGCGCCGCCGTGGACAACCGGCACATGAACCCGTCGGCATAGGCACCGTCGCAAAGAAACGGCGCAGTGTCGTACATGCGTTCCACCACGACCGACCTGCCATCCACCAGTGACGGGTAGCCTTCCGACGGAATGCTGACCCGCTCCTGCACCACGTACGGGTTGGTGAGCGCGGTGCGCAGCGCGGCATTCCACGTGTCGCCATCAACCGTCCAACCCAGCACGATGCCGGCACCACCGTAATCGTCATTCGGCTTCAGCACGAACCGCTCGCGGTGCGCGGCTGCGTACGACAGCAGGTCCACCCGCTCGCCATGAAACATGGTCGTGCGCTCCTCGACGACGCGAGTCCATGGAATGCACGAGGCGACGGCCGCATGCTGCGTGGCGCTGAGCAGGTGCGTGTTCCGCTCGTCCGTGAGCGCGGCGAGCGACGCCTTCTTGTGCAGGATCTTGCAGCGCGGCGGGTTCACCATGCAGACCTTGCCGTCGCGCACGGCCTGGAAGATCACATGGTCGGCTCCGCCCCGCTCCACCAGTTCGTGCAGCAGCACGCGCTTGTAGATCAGCGTGACCGGCGTGCCGCCGAATGTCAGCGTCTCTCCGTCGTATTCCGCATCGCGCGGATCGACGATGGTGCACGGCATGCCGATCGCGCGGAAGTGGTGCTGGAACAGCTCGAACTCGCTGTACGTCGGTACCTCCTTCCAGTCCACGATGCCGATGTGCGGCACCTCGCGCACCCCACGCCACGCCGTCCAGGCATCAAGCAGCGAGCGGATCACGCCATGCCGCGTGGGCATCGAGACCAGCTCCCAGTCGCGCGCGAACTGTCGCACCACGGGCAGGTCCATGTAGGTGTCGATGAGCGCATCGTTGTACGCGGCGCCCGCCGGTGTCTCGGCGTTGTACTCGGTCAGCGAGATCTCGCCGGTTGCATCGTCCACGAAGTAGTCCAGGCGCGACGTCGGACTCGCCGCCGCAAAGCCGGGGTTCACGCCCACCAGCGACTCTTCCCACGGTGCAAGCCGGAATTGCTCGCGCAGTTCCGCACTCGCGAGTGCGGCCTCGAGGATGCGGTCGAACGCGGGCATCAGGCGCGTCGTCAGGTCGATGACGACATCGTACTGCGCACGCGTCACCAAC
This sequence comes from Gemmatimonadaceae bacterium, assembly GCA_014377535.1. Taxonomy (GTDB): domain Bacteria; phylum Gemmatimonadota; class Gemmatimonadetes; order Gemmatimonadales; family Gemmatimonadaceae; genus JACMLX01. Next base: position 15,128 of record JACMPK010000140.1, on the reverse strand, counting down.
CGTGGGCGAAGCACGGTGGCCAGCGGTCGCCCGCCGAACACGAGTCCACGACCCGACAGCTGCGACGTCAGCACCTCCGACGACTCCTGTGCCAGCGCGTCGTCCGTGAGCAGTTCGTGGTACGCCGTCACCGCACCTGATACGCTCATGGTCAGCGTGAGCGCGAGGCGGTGAACATGGCATCCCAGCCCAGCGACTTCGTTGCCGTGCGTGGATCCTTCGCCAGGCGCACGACCAGGTCGGCCATGTGGTCGACCGCCCAGTTGAAGTAGGTCGGGGTAAGCGAGTTGATGTCGAAGTCCGGCGCCGGGTTCATGAAGTCGATGGCGTACGGCACGCCGTCCTTCACCGCGAACTCGATGGAGTTCATGTCATAGCCCAGTGCCTTCACGATCGTGCGTGCATCCTTCACCACGCGCGGACCGAGCACGGGCCCCAGAAAGTCGGGCTCCACGAGATACTTGCGTTCCTTCGGATCGTACTTGATGGGCAGGATCTCCTCCTGGCCCAGGCAGATGCAGCGCACGAATTCATCCCACTGGATGAACTCCTGCACGATCATCGTGAGCAGGCCGGAGTGATCGTAGTGGTGGATCAGCTCTTCCTTGCTCTCGCAGACATAAACCTCCTTCCACCCGCCGCCATGCGCATCCTTCAGGATGCACGGCAGGCCGATGTAATCCAGCATCTCGTCCCAGTCCAGCGGGTATTTCAGGTTGCGCAGCGACTCGGCAGGCACGATGCCCGGCACATACTCCTTGTTCGGGAGCACGACGGTTTTCGGGCTCACGACGCCGAGCTTCGTGATCAGCGACGCGCCGAAGAACTTGTCGTCGGCCGACCACATGAACGGGTTGTTGATGACCGTCGTCCCCTGCAGCACGGCGTGCTTGAGGATCGTGCGGTACATCGGCACCTCGTGCGAGATGCGGTCGACGAGCACGTCGTACTCGACGGGGGCGTCCATGTGCTCCGCGCCGAACTTCGCGATCGAGGCGACGACACCGGCATCCTTCGCGTTCACCGCCTCGATGAAGGCCGGCGGAAACGACCATTCGCGGCCTACCACCAGACCAACATTCTTCACCTTTGCCATGCACACCTCTGGTTAGTCGTGACCGCCCACATACATCCGGATCATCTTCTCCCAATACGGCCAGTCGTGCGCCCCGCCATCCCAGACGCGGAGCGCATTGCCCACGCCCTTGCTCCAGAGCAGCGCCGAAAATTCCTCGTTGTTACGGTAGCTCGGATCGTCGCGGCCGATGGCCATGATGATGTCGATCCGGCGCATCGCCTCCAGCCGCCCATGATCGTGCTCGTGCGCCATGAATGCCATCGGATTCGACGCGTAGACATTCGAGTCCATGTGCCCTGACGCCTGCCGGCTGATGTCGTAGAGGCCACTGAGCCCGATGATGCGATTCACGAGCGCAGGGAAACGCAGTCCGAACGACATCGCGTGGTACGCACCGAAACTGGCGCCGGCAACGATGGTGAACGGGTTGCGGTTGCGGTGATGCATGAACGGCATCACCTCGTCGCGCACATAGTGATGGTACTGCAGATGCCGCCAGGCGCGTGCACCTGGGTGGCGCGTGCGATCGTACCAGCTCTCGTGATGCACATGGTCCAGCGAGAAGAGCTGCAGCCAGCCGCGCTCGAGCTGATCGCGCAGCACATGCTGCATGCCCCGGTCGGTCCACTCGCGATGACTGCCGAGCGAGGTCGGAAACACGATCATCTTCGCGCCCGCATGTCCCCACACGTGCAGACTCATCTCCCTGCCGTCCAGCGCCGGGCTGCGCCACGCCGTGAATTCGTGGTGCATCAGACTCTCCGCTCCGGCGGCGAGATGGCAAGCAGCACGGGCAGCACCTTCCGGAACCGCCGGCCCCAGGCGTGTTCGTGATGCACGCCCACGGCGTCCTCCACATAGCGAAGGCGTTCACCCAGCCGGTACCCCTTCGCGATCAGCAGGTCGCGCATCCGCTGCACGTTGGCCAGCGTACGGTCCCCTTCGCGGGCGCCGACGTCCAGATAGAGGCGCGAATCTGCGAACACCTGCGCCTGCACCCAATCGAAGATCGCGCCGCGTGCGAACCAGAGCGACGGGCTCATGACTGCCGCGAATCCGAATGTGTCGCTGCGCCGGAAAAACGCATACAGCGACAGCAACCCGCCCATGGACGATCCGGCCACGCCCGTCTGCTCACGCGCGGGCAGCGTGCGATAGCGGTCGTTGATGATCGGCCGCAGCACATCTGCCATCCACGTCACATACGCCTCGGCGCTGCCGCCGCCCACGCGGTCGTCCACGAACGGGCTGTACTCGGCGATGCGGTGTTGCGATGCGTGGTAGATGCCGACGATGATCGCGTCAGCACCGAGCCGCGAGGCGGAAATCAGTTCGTCGCTCAGGTCCCACGAGCCGGCGTACGATGTGCCGTCGTCGAAAAGGTTCTGGCCGTCCTGCATGTAGATCACGGGATACCGCCGTACTTCCTCCGCGTACGCACCCGGCAGGTGCACGACGACGGTGCGGGTCTCGCCGTCGGTCGGGCCAGGAATGTCCGTCACGACTTGATGCGAGCCTGCCTGTGTCCTGGTGCGAAACAGCCGCCGCAGCTTGCGGCGTAAACGAAAAGGCATGTGTTACGACGCGTAGAGTTGAAGGTCGGTGCCGACAGCATCAGCGATCATGCACGCCTGCTCGAAATCCGGGTGCCGGATGGTCAGGTACCCGTCGGAGATCAGCGTCAGGACCCAGTCACGTCGCGTGGCGCCGACCGGCAGCAGGTCGATGTGCACGATGTGCTCCCCGAAGCGCTGCACCAGGTTCTCCAGGCCGCTGATGCGCCGAATCGTGCCGTGACCCTGCGCGCGCTTGAAGATGTTGATCGCGTTGTACTTCCGCGTCACGTCGAGCGGGAACGTGCCCTGCAGCTCAGCTTCGGCATAACCCATGTAGAGGTCGATGTCCGAGACGTAGTTCATGAGGTCCACGGTGCGAGCGCCCGGCGGACGCGCCGCGATCTCCCCGAACACGACTTCACCATCCGACTTGCGATACCACTCCATGTGCGTAAAGGCATTGCCGGGATTCATGGCCTTCAGCACGTCGACACCCATCTGCCGGCCACCCGCCACCCAGTCGCTGTCCACGTCGCGCAGGCAGAGCGTCTGCGGACTGATCCACTCCAGCGTACGAGCCACGAGCGGTCGCGGACGGTAGAAGCCGACGTTGAAGTACTGCATCTCGCCATTGACGCAGATGGTGTCGAACGTGAACTCCTCGGCCTCGATGAACTCCTCGACGTTCACATGCTCGATGTGCGTCAGGCGCTTCAGCGCGGCCTCGAGTTCCTTCACATCGTCGACACGGAAAGTGTCCATCGATCCGGCTCCATCGATCGGCTTGATGATCAGCGGATAGCCGATGACCTCCGCCGCCTCGCGCACCTCGGCAGCACTCGTCGCACCGCGATGGCGCGGCGTGCGGATGCCAGCCGCGGCGACGCGCGCCTTCATGATGTCCTTGTTGCGGAACGCGATGGCATCGTCCACCGTCATGCCCGCAACACCAAGCGCGACGCGCAGCTTCGCCGCCAGCACCACGCCCGGTTCCCACAGGCAGATCACCCGATCGAACGATAGCCGGCCCCATTCTGCCACGACCGCCAGTATCACGGCATCCTCCTGATTCAGCTGCGGCGTCTGCAGGTAGCCTGAGAGGTGGTGTCGCGTCATTTCCGGCAAGTTCGCCAGCGGCACGTCGCTGATGCCGTACACCTTGGCACCAAACGTTGAGAGGCCCCGACAGAACAGCGGCATTTCGTCGGGATAGCCCGGCGCAATCATCAACACGTTCATTCAGCGTCCTCTTGGCGTGACGTTCAACAACGAGCTCAGTCTCATCCCAGTTCAACGTGCACGAGTTCCACCACGCGACGAATTGCCTTCTCGACGACCGCGGTGTCGGGGTGGCGCACGATGATGTAGCCGTCGCCTTCGTACGTGGCGTTCGGCGGCTGCCCGATCATGGGCAGCTTGATGTCGCAGACGAGATGCCCGACCTCCTCGTAGACGCGATCGATGCCGTGCACATGCCGGACGACGCCGGCACCCTGGCCGCGGAGGTAGGCGGCGGCAACGGCGTACCGCCGTTCAGGTGCCGTGAATTCGTCGAACACCATCAGCCGTGCCCACGCGCTCACGAAGTCGATGTCGTTCGCGCGGCTGATCATCGTCGTGATCTGCGCACCGGGTGGCCGCGCCGCGACTTCGGAGATCGCCACGCTGCCGTCGGCGCGCCGGAACCACTCCATGTGCGTCAGGCCGGTGCCCTGCCCCAGTGCCTGCAGCGCATCGGTGCCAGCGGTGCGAATGTCGTCGAACATGGGATGGTCGACGTCGCGCGGCAGCACGATGACCCACTGGATCCACGGATTCCGCACCACTTCCAGCGGCGTGGGATGGTAATGCGTGAGCGAATGCCAGACCGCCGTGCCATTGATCGAAATCGTCTCGAAGGAATGCTCGGTGCCTGTGATGAATTCCTCGATCACGAGCGGCGCATGTACCGACGGACGCGTCATGTCGAGCGCCTCGCCCAGCGCGGCGGCATCGTCCACCCGGTATGTGGAGATGGCACCAGCGCCGGCCTGCGGCTTGATCACCAGCGGAAAGCCGACACGCTCCGCGAAGCGGATCGCGTCGAGGTACGTCTCCACCAGCACATGGCGTGCGCATGGCAACCTCGCGGCGCGCAGCACGTCCTTCATGCGCGACTTGTCGCGGAAATTGAGCGCGGCTTGCACGGGCAGCCCCGCGATGCCCAGTTCCTCGCGTACCTGTGCCAGCGGCACCTGCAACTGCTCGTATGCGCCGAAAAGCCGCTCCACCCCACCAATGCGTACCGCAACCTGCTGCACCGCGCCGCGCAATTGCTCGATGTCCAGCACGTCGTCGACACGCCAGTGCTGCGCAATCGCGCCACGCGTCTGGTCACCGGCATGATCCACACGATCCATGCTGATCACGCCGAGCTGCACGCCTGGCAACGCACCGATGGCCTCCACCATTCGTGACGCGTTGTCGGACAGATGCGGCGCCACGAAGATCACCGGAATCACGAGAGCGCCGCCCGCAGTGCCGGCAGAATCTCCGGGAAGCAGTCGTCGCGCGTGTACAGCTCCGACGCGTACGCGTGCGCATCCGCAAAGTCACCGCTCTCGAACCCTGCATGCATCTTGCCGAGCAGCGTCTCGAGATCGGAACAATGCGAATGGAAGCGGTGGTCGGCGTAGTCGGCCGCCTCCGCCATCGTGATGATGAACTGCCAGTCGCTGGACTGTGCCAGCAGCAGCGTGCGGGCCGCCTGCTCCAGCGCCGTGTGCGCGAGCGGGTTGCCCAGCGCCTGCCCTGCCATCTCCCAGAACGCGTTCTCCAGCGGCCAGAGTCGGCGCCAGGTGTGGGCAACCTTCGGTCCGACCCAGGTGGACCAGTCGGCGTGCGCGCCCCACGAGCCCGGCTCCACCGGAATTGCCGGCGGATGTGGGTTGTCCCGGAGGTGCTGCGACGCCGTGACCGGTCGGAGCAGCTGCGAGTGCTGCAGTTCGCGATACAGCTTGTTGAGGAACTCGGGCCCTTCGTACCACCAATGACCAAACAGCTCCGTGTCGAACGGCGCCATGATCAGCGGCGTGCCGAACGGATGCTGCTCGCGCGCAATGGCATTCAGCAATGTGGCGAAGTGATTCGCATGCTCCTCGACCTTGCGCTGCGCGACTTCAGGCCAGTAGGGATGCTTGTGGCCCAGGTCCACGTCGCGCCCGGTGATGCGCCAGAGCTTCAGGCCACCGTTGTTGTGCGTCTTGTGGAACTCCAGGTATGCGCCGTCGCCCGGGTAGCCACCATCGGCGCTCCAGATTTGCGCCGCGGTGCGCTGGTCACGTGCCAGTGCGGCCACATGCGCTTCACCGTTTTCCTGCTTGATGCGATAGGCGCGGTAGGCCGTGCGTTCCTTGTGATGGCCCGAGATCAGCGGTGCATCCAGCGTGACGAACGAGAAGCCGGCGGCGCGCACCTCGTGCTCGATGCCGTGTCGCATGCCGCGATTCTGCGCGCGCGCAAGCGGCTCCCACCACCCGCCCGGTCGATATGCACATTCAGGCAGCCAGCAGCCGGCCGGTGCACGACCAAAAAGCCGTTCGTGCTCGCGACGGCCCAGCTGCAGCTGGAACCTGATGCTCTCGTCGCGACCGAGCAGCGGCAGGAACCCGTGCGTCGCCGCAGAACCCGTGATCTCGATTCGTCCCTCGTCGGACAGCGTTCGAAACACGCCGAGAATGTCACCGCCGATCGATCGGTACAGGTCGCGGTACCTCGTCATCGTGGCGGCGTGATGATCGCACACATGACTCAGGCCGTCCTCGCCACGCGCCTTGAATGCAATCCCCTCGGCTTCGTAGTTCGCAAGCTTGTTCGCGATCCACTTCTCGAAGATTGCCGGAAAGGTGGGGTGGGCCAGCTGGTTGGCGAGAATCGGCGTGATGCCGAGCGTCAGCGGGGCGGCGACATCGTCCATCTGCAGCCATCGCATCTTCTCGATCAGCGGCAGGTACGTCTCGAGCGTCGCTTCGGAGAGCCAGTCGCTGCCATGCGGCCAGTCGCCATGATTGAGCACCCACGGAAGGTGCGAATGCAGCTGCAGGACGAAGTCCATGGTCGGGATCAGCGGGCGGAGAGGACGGTTCGATACAGATCGCGATAGCGCTCTTCCGAGCGCTCCCAGCCAAAATCACGAGCCATGCCGTCGCGCATCATGCGGTACCAGGCGTCACGATCGCGGTACGCGACGATCGCACGTGCGATGGCTTCCGCGAATGCGGCGGCGGTGAATTCATTGAACACGAACCCGGTCACGCCATCGTGGACCGTGTCAGCCAGTCCACCCACACGGCGCACCAGCGGCACTGTACCGTACCGCTGTGCGCGCATCTGCGTGAGTCCACAAGGCTCGTAGCGACACGGCATCAGCAGCACGTCACCGCCCGCCATCAGGCGATGCTCCATCTCGTCGGTAAAGTTCGTGTCCACATGGACACGATCGGGGTGCCGTGCGGCCAGTGCGCGCAGGCCCTCCACATAGCGCCGATCGCCGGTACCGAGGAAGATCCACTGCGCGTCGGCATTGAAGATCCACGGGTTCTCGAGAATCAGGTCGAGTCCCTTCTGCTGGACGAGCCGCGCGGTCATGACGAAGATCGGAACGTCCGGCCGCTCTGCGAGCCCCAGCTGGCGCTGCAGGGCCAGGCGGCAGATCGCCTTGTCGCTGACATCCTCGCGCGAGTATGGCGCGGCGATCGCAGGATCGCGGTTCGGATCCCAGCGCGTCTGGTCGATGCCGTTGAGAATTCCGACGAACCGGTCACCCTTCAGCAGGAAGTTCTCGTGCAGGCCGAAACCGCCTTCCGCCGTGCGCAACTCGTCGGCGTGCGTCATGCTCACCGTGGTGACTGCGTCCGAGAAAGCGATGCCGCCCTTCAGCAGGTTCACCCGGCCGTACCATTCGAACTGCGCGTAGTTGTACAGCGCACCCGGCAGCCCCACTTCGGCCATCGTCTCTGGCGGGTAGTGGCCCTGGTACCCGGCGTTGTGGACGGTGAGCACCGTCGAGACGTCACGATGAAAATCGCTGTTTGCGTACCAGGTGCGCAGGTACGCCGGTGCCAGTGCCGCGTGCCAGTCATGCGCATGCAGGATCAGTGGTGCACGCGCGATCCGCGGCAGAATGCGCATCAGCGCAGCGCAGAGAAATGCATACCGTTGCGCACTGTCGGCATAGGTGCCGCCTGCGTCGCCATAGATGCCGGGCCGATCGAAGAGCTCGCGGTTGTCCACGAAATAGACCGAGGGCGGCGGCGCAGTACCGCGCATCGCGATGATTTCCACCGCATCCGCAGCCGGCAGCCGGTAAAGCTGACAACCGTGATTCTGGAAGGCGACCTGCACGACGAACGGATCGTCGACCAGCTCGAGATTGGCGAACCGCTCTCGGATCTGACGATACAGCGGCACCACGATGGAGACGTTCAGCCCGGCAGCAGCCTGATAGGCGGCAAGGCTGCTGACCACTTCACCCAGCCCACCTGTGCGTGCGAACGGAGCGAGCTCCGCGGACAGATGGACCACGGAAACGGCGCGCCGGTCGGTCGAGAGCAGCGGGTCGGCGCCACCGCGGCGAAGGAACCGCCCATCGGCGCCACGCGCGGCCTGACCGGATGATGCGCGTGCAGGGGGCTTTGCTTTTTGCGCTACGGCGGGCTGTGCCGCAGGCGCGGGTTTCCGAGGGGCCATGACGTGGGTTTCGCGCGGAGCACTCGTGGCCCCGGGGAGATCCTCGGGGCAAGTCCAACCGATGCGGACAGCGGGGCCAACCCCACCCGACCGCAGTCGTGCACCGACGGAGACAAAGCACGGCTCGGCGATCGCAAAGTGCGCTGCACGGGCCACGATTTCCAGTAGGGAGCAGCGGCCATTGGGTGAAATGACCTGGTGGGCATGGAGGTGCAGACTGCCAGCCGCGACCGGACTGTTCTAGCTTTGCTCCTGTGACGAACCCAATCCCCAGCCGGATCGCCGGCCTGCAAGAGCTCGCGAGCAATCTCTCGTGGAGCTGGAACCGAGAAGCGCGCGCCCTGTTCGCCGCCATTGACGACCGCCTGTGGCTGGCGACCCGCCACAACCCGGTGACCTTCCTGCAGCGTGTCTCGGCCGAGCGGCTGCAGGCTTGCGCCGACGCCCCCGCCTTCCGCGCCCAGTATGACGAGGCCATGCACTGGTTGAGAAACGAGGCGACCAGCGACAAGACCTGGTTCTCGAAAACCTACCCGGAACTGACGAACTCGAGAATTGCATACTTCTGTGCCGAGTTCGGCCTGCACTCCTCGGTACCGATCTATTCCGGCGGTCTTGGTGTCCTGGCTGGTGACCACTGCAAGACAGCCTCCGATCTCGGTGTGCCGCTGGTGGGTGTGGGGCTGCTCTACCGGAACGGCTACTTCGATCAGCGCATCAACGTCGATGGCTGGCAGGAGAACATGGATGACACGTTCGATCTGGCGAGCACGCCGATCACGCCCGTCCTGAACGCCGATGGCACCGACCTGACCGTCTCGGTGCTGGTTGCAGGACATGAGGTGCTGGTGCGCGCATGGCGCCTGATGGTGGGTCGCGTCCCGCTGCTGCTACTCGACACGGACCTGCCCACCAACCGTCCTGAGGATCGTGAACTTCTGAGTCGCCTCTACGCCGGCGGCGTCGACCTGCGGCTGCGGCAGGAATGGCTCTTAGGCGTCGGCGGCGTGCGAATTCTGCGCGCGCTCGACATCCAGCCGGATGTCTGGCACGCCAACGAGGGCCATGCCTCGTTCATGTTCATCGAGCGGCTGCGCGAACTGCGCTCGCGCGGTGTCGAGATTGGTGCTGCCGTGACGAAAATCCGTCGCGCCTCGGTATTCACGACGCATACGCCCGTGCCCGCCGGACATGACGTGTTCCAGCGGAGCGCGGTCGAGACGGTGCTTGGACCGGTCTGGACGGAACTGGGCATGGAGGCCGACGACTTCTTCAACATCGGCCTGCATCCGGACTACGGTCCGCAGCAATTCCACATGACGGCCTGCGCGGTGCGCTTCGCCTCGAAGGTGACGGGTGTCGCAAAAATGCATGGCGAGGTGTCGCGCGAATTGCTGCAACCCATGTGGCCGAACCGCGCCGTGAACCAGGTGCCGGTGGGTCATGTCACCAACGGCGTGCACCTCGCCACGTGGATGGCCAACCCGATCATGAGCATGTTGGACAATCACCTGGGGCGCGGCTGGGGCTTTGCGCTGGACAATCCGGACACGTGGAACGGCATCATGAAGGTTCCTGATGCCGAGCTGTGGGCCGCGCACACCGAACTGAAGCACGTGCTCGTGGATCGCATCGTCGAGCAGGCGCGACGGAGCTTCGCCCGCGGGCGCAAGGAAGCGACGCAGATCGTGGGCGCCGGCACGCTGCTGGATCGCTCGAGCCTGATGATCGGCTTCGCGCGCCGCTTCGCGACCTACAAGCGCGCCGACCTGCTGTTTCACGATCCCGAGCGTTTGCGCCGCATCCTCACCAATCCGGATGCACCCGTGCAGCTGGTGTTCGCCGGTAAGGCGCATCCCGCCGACGGCCCTGGCAAGACGGTGCTGCAGCGCGTGTATCAATTCACGCGCGACCCACGCTTCGAGGGACGTGTCGCGTTCATCGAAGATTACGACATGCATATCGCCCACCTGCTGGTGCAGGGCGTGGACATGTGGATGAATCTCCCGCGTCCGCCGCTCGAGGCATCGGGCACCAGCGGCATGAAGGCCGCCCTCAACGGCGTGCCGCAGCTGAGCACGGTCGACGGGTGGTGGGCCGAGGGATATGACGGCACGAACGGGTGGGCCGTGACCGCGCCGCAGACGGGCGACGAGGATGCCGCCGCGGCGAACAACGTGTATGAATTGTTGGAGCGTGAGGTGGTGCCGCGCTTCTACGACCGCACGCATCGTGACGCGGTGCCGGCGAAGTGGCTCGCGACCATGAAACACAGCATCCGCCAGGCGGGCCGGTTGTTCACCGCAGCACGCATGGTGCAGCAGTACACGTCGGAGTATTACGCCCCCGCGATCATTGGTGGTGACTTCCCTGATGATCCGCCAACGGCGTGACATCAGTCGTCATTCATGCGCACTGCTACCAGCCACCGCGCGAGGACCCGTTCACGGGCCTCATGCCGGTGGAGCCGTCGGCAGCTCCATTCCATGACTGGAACGCGCGCATCTCCGATGAGTCGTACCTGCCGCTCTCGAACGCCCGCGACCTGACGGCTCGAGCGCGCATCAACCTGTTCGAGTGGATCAGCTTCAACGTGGGTCCGACACTCGCGACCTGGCTCGAACGTGAGGCAGCGCCGGTGCTTGATGCGATGCGGTTGGGCGATGCACGATCCATTGAACGACTCGGCCATGGCAACGCCATCGCCACCTCATACCACCACGTCATTCTGCCACTGGCGTCACATCGCGAACGTCAGCGCGAGATTTTCTGGGGGCTGCACGATTTTCGTGTACGCTTCGGCCGCGACTCGCGCGGCTTCTGGTGCCCGGAGACGGCGATCGACAACGATACGGCGCAGGCGCTGGCCGATGCCGGTGTGCAGTTCGCCATCGTGGCACCGTACCAGATTCATGAGACCGATCACCCGGGACAGCCGCGCCGCTGGCATGGTGCCAACGGTCGTTCCCTGCTGCTTGCGCCGTACCACGGTGAACTGAGCGGTTCCATCGGATTCGGTAATCTTGCGCAGCCCGGCGACCGGCTGGCTGATGCGCTCGCGCATGTCGCCGCCGACCGCGGCATCGCGAGCATCGCGACCGATGGTGAGACATTCGGACACCATAAGCGGCATGGCGAAATGGCGCTCGCCGCGGCGCTCGGGTCGCTGCGCCGGAGCCAGCGCGCGACGATCACCAACTTTGCCGCGATCATCAGCCACGGAGATAACTGGACGGATGGGCATCTCGTCTCGCCGAGTTCGTGGAGCTGCTCGCACGGCGTGGAGCGGTGGCGCGCGAACTGCGGCTGTGGCGCGACACACGAGTCAGGGCATGCCCAGGAATGGCGCGGTCCACTGCGCGAGGCGTTGCGCTGGCTGGCAGAAGCGCTCGACTCCGCCGACGGTGACAATCCTGAGCTCACACCAGAGCGGCGTGCGCGATACGGCATGTTCACCAGCTGCGGCTGGTTTTTCGACAAGTTTGAGGGTCACGAAACGCAACTCCTGCTGCGCATGGCGGCGTTCGCGCTGTCGGGCCGACACGATGCAGACGTGCTCGAGGCGGGGCTGGTGGCGCGGCTGATTCACGCGCGCTGCAACGACCACGCCCTGGGCAATGGCGCGGATCTCTGGTATCGCGATTTCCATGGCTTGATCTCGCCGCCGCATTCCGCCTGACGGACGGCGGCAGCGGCGACTTGCTGTGGACGCGCAGCATTGGCACACGTTTCGCCGCAGTCTCGCGACCCGACGTGCCTCGGATCAGCTGCCAAGCAGCGCCGCGGCGCTCGCTTTCGTGAACAGCAGCGTACGACGCGCGCCCCGATTCTCCACTTGCACGATGTTGACCTGATCATCGTGCAGCTCCGTCAGCATCCGGTTGCGCAAACGAACACCGGTACCGCTCTGCGGGGTCACGGCTCGGAAACAAAGCCAGTACAACTCGTTTGCCCGACGGATGCCACAGGACTCCAGTGTCACCACGCGACCGGCGCCGTCGTACACCGTGAAGTGCGCATTCACATAACGCGTGACATCCACGGCGGGCGCTGACGAGTCAGCCGGTGCCCTGCGACCGGGGAACCGCGCCACCGTGGCCGAGAAATCGTCGGCGAAGGCGCGGATGTTGGGCGTGGGGCCGGACGGTGTGGTCGTGAGCACCGTCATCGTGGTGTGTATCGCATGTGCGCGAAGCACCTGCGGCGTCACGAAGGTGCACGCCGCGCCGAACAGCACGCGCACCACGTTTCGCCGGAGAATGTGTCGACTCCGCATCACGATGACGCCCACTGCGGGAACCGTTCAAAAGCCCAGACGCCCGCAACGATCGTGATCGCAGCCGAGACCGTGACCATGCGCAGCTGATACGCGTCGGGCCAGCCAAGCCGGCGCGGCAGTGCACGAAGCGCGGTATCGGCGCCAAGATACAGCGCGGCGGCGGCGGCGAGCACCACGAGCTGGCCCAGCTCGATTCCGATGTTGAAACCAAGCAGTGGAACTGCAAGGTTCTCGACGAAGAGACTCTGTAAATAGCCGGCAAAACCGGCACCGTGCACGAGGCCGAAGACCGCGGCAAAGATCGGCCGGTATCTGGCCCCCGCGCCACTCGCCACGCGCTCGCGCAACACGAGGTTCTCGATGCCGGCTGCGACGATGGTCACCGGAATCAGAAACTCCACGAGCGCCGTGGGCAACACGAGCGACCCCGTGACCGCGAGGGCCAGCGTGATGGAGTGTCCGACGGTAAACGCGCTGATCACCGCCAGCGCAGCGCGCCAGTCACGACCGCGATACACGGCGGCGAGCACCAGCAGGAACAGGATGTGATCGGCCGCATCCCATGCGACGATATGCCCGAAACCGAGCTGCATGAAGGCCAGCAGTTCCGACAACATGGCTATGCTTCCGATTGCGCCGACGTGACATCGAGGCCCATCGCGCGCGCATGCCGCAACAACAGCGGATCAGGCGTTTTCAGGCGCAGCGCGGCGCGCATGGCGGCGCGTGCCTCGTCCCCGCGGCCCGCTTTCAGCAGCGCCCAGGCAACGACGTCGTAGCCATAGACATCCTTCCGTACGCGCAGCTCGTCCTGCGCACGACGCAACACTTCGTTCACGCGAAGCCCATGGTCGAGCAGATACAGGCTCCAGGCACGATGGTACGCGCCGGGCTGCATGCTGACGGCAACTTCCAGCGTACGAAAATACTCGTCGGCCTTTTCGGCGTTGCCCTGCATGGCGTATGCATCGCCCACCATACCCAGCGTGGCCGGATCCAGCTGCATGCCGATCGCGCGCTCACCCCAGCGGATCACGTCGTCGTAGCGCTGGCGCTCGCGGGCCAGACGCGCCATCGCGGCAAAGAGGCGCGGATCGTCAGGCTCGAGCACGAGGCCCTTCGTGTACGCTGCCTCTGCGGCACGCAGGTGCCCGCGTCGCAGTTCCAGATCACCGACACGCAGCGCGAACCAGGCCTTGGTCTCCATCGCGACATCGCGGCGCTGCATCGCGTCAGCCTGCGCCGACATGAGCAGCGTTCGCGCCTCGGGCACATGGTCGTTGATCTCGAGCCAGCGTGCGAGGCGTGCGGCGATCGTGAGCGTGCCGCGACTTGCCCACACGGAGCGGAACAGCGTATCGGCCGCGACATCGTCGCCCAGCTCCATGGCGACTTCCGCGAGGGCGGCGCGGTACTCGGGAACGTCGGGCTCACGCGCCACGAGATCGACCGCCACCATGCGCGCGTCGGTGAATCGATGCTGCGCGAGCAGCGCCGAAATGAGCGTTGCAGCCGTGCCCGAATTGCGATTGGTGCGACGCGCGAGCGACCGGCGCGCCAGCCTCTCCGCCTCGACGTATTCATCGAACGTGCCGCCTTCGCGACCACGCTGCAGGTGCAGCGCGGCGAGCTGCCCGAGCACGAGGGCACTCGCGGGATCGGCCACGAGCGCCGTGTTCCATACCGCAATCTGCACATCGCGCTCAGCGCGGTCCGTGTAACCGCCGCGGTGCGCGGCAGCAGCCGGAGCCGCCACCGCAGACGCGCGCGTGGCACGGGTGAATGCCAGGCCACCGAGCGCCAGGACCAGCGCCGCAGCGCCAACCCGGCACATCACCCGTGCACTGTTCATCGCGCCGCTTCCAGGTACGGGAAGGTGGTCGGATAGGTGCGCGTGCTGGTGCTGATGTTGTCGGACACGAGACCCGGCACCACCGTCGCACTAGGATCAAGCAGCTTACCGAAGACCGCAGTCAATCCGGCGTCCACCACATCGTCCTTCATCGTGCGACCGCCGTAACCCGAGGCGAGCGCCCAGCTGAGCCAGCCCGCGGTATTGGCCGCGCGGTTGGGATACACCATCAGCATGTCCGGCACCAGCACCGCCGCGAGTGTATTGGCGATCAGAGGACCGCGATTGAACGAATTCGTGAACGCCTTGATCTTGTCGCCGAAACCATTCGCAACATCGGTGGCCGGCGCGGTGCTGTTGTGCAATCCATGATCGCGCTTCATGAAGAAGACTTCGCTGACCAGTGGATTGCCGAGTCGCTCGACCTGGTTGTATGTCCGCACGACGTTGGGCGACGTGGAGCCACCATTGCCTGAATCATCCGAGCAGGCGGCCAGCAGCGGCAGGGCAAGCGCGACGCACAATGTGCGCGGCGAGAACGAAAAACGCATGAAAGCTCCAGGTGTGTGAGTGCGGCGCGGCATCATCGGCTGATTGTGCCCCAGACGCCGAACTTCGCGTCGGCGGCGGTGCTGG
>JACMPK010000139.1 GCA_014377535.1 Gemmatimonadaceae bacterium | reverse complement strand
TTGCCGGCCGTGATCCGCAGCTGGAACGCGCCGTGCAGGAAGCG
Organism: Gemmatimonadaceae bacterium; assembly: GCA_014377535.1. GTDB lineage: Bacteria > Gemmatimonadota > Gemmatimonadetes > Gemmatimonadales > Gemmatimonadaceae > JACMLX01. The sequence continues at coordinate 7,647 of JACMPK010000139.1, read as the reverse complement.
CTCCGACTGCTGGCGGCAAACCCGCCGCGTGTGATGAAGGAGCCAACGGGCGCGACGTGGGGCAAACGGAAGAATTAGGCGGAGGCAGTCAGCCCGGATGTGCGCATCGCACCTGATGCGCGACACGACGGTGCACACGAGCCTATGCAGGGCTTGCGTGCACCCTCGCTGCATTTGTTGATAATGGCCGAAACGTGCTGGTCGCGTCGGTGGCTGAACATGCCGCTGCGTAACACCGTGCAGTCCGGTCCTGCGGGCTGGAGGCGATGGTCACCTGATTAGCGTTCCGTGTCACCAGACCCACCTCCAAGGAGCTTTCGTGCCGATCAGCCGCGAAATCCGTCTCGTCGCACGTCCCGCTGGCATGCCCACTGCTGGCGACTTTGAACTAGCCTCCGTCAACGTCGGCGTACCGGCCGACGGGCAGGTGCTGGTGCGCAACCTGATCATGTCCGTCGATCCGTACATGCGCGGGCGCATGAACGACGTGAAGTCGTACGTGCCACCCTTCGAGCTTGGTGTCGCGATGCAGGGTGACTGTATCGGCGAAGTGGTCGAGTCGCATGCCGCAGGGTTCACGACGGGTGACATCGTGCAGTCGTTCTTCGGCTGGCGGGAGTACTATCTCGCCGATGCGACGCAGGTGCGGAAGGTCGACCCTGCAATCACGCCCCGGTCGGTCTGGCTCGGCGTGCTTGGCGTGACCGGCTTCACGGCATGGGCGGGGATGCAGCTGGTGGACGTGAAGGCCGGTGACCGCGTCTTCATCTCTGGCGCGGCCGGCGGCGTGGGCATCGTCGCCGGCCAACTCGCGAAGCTGCGCGGGTGCACGGTAATCGGCAGCGCCGGCGCGGCCGCGAAGGTGCGGATGCTGACCGAGGAACTCGGCTTCGATGCCGCGTTCAACTACCGCGACGGCGCGGTGTATCGCCAGCTGATGGCTGCGGCACCGCAAGGCATCGACGTTTACTTCGACAACGTCGGTGGTGACCATCTCGAGGCGGCGATTTCCGCACTGCGCCCGTTTGGACGTGTCGCCGCCTGCGGCTCCATTTCCGGCTACAACGATCCGGTGCCCGGTCCGCGGAACATGGCGATGATCATCGGCAAGCGCCTGACCATTAAGGGGTTCATCGTCAGCGATTTCGAACCGCAGCGCGCCGCGTTCCAGGCCGAGGTCGGTGGGCTGCTGACGAACGGGTCGCTCCAGTCGCGCGAGACGACCCTGCATGGGATCGAGCAGGCGCCCGCCGCGTTCCTCAGTCTCTTCAGCGGCGGCAACACCGGCAAGATGCTCGTCACGCTCGGCTGATCGTAGCTGTTCGCGCAGCTGCGAGCATTTGCTTTACTCGCTGGTTTCCTTAGCTGTCTTCATTCGCTGTCTTCACGCGCTTCGTTCACGCGCCTGATGAACCACGTCGCGGCTGCGGTGCTGCGTCGCAACCAGGGTGCTCATGCTGTTCTTGCTCATCGGACTTGGTGCCGGCCTGCTCTCAGGACTTTTCGGCATCGGCGGCGGCATCGTGATCGTGCCGGCGCTCGTGTTCCTCGCGGCCATGGCGCAGAAGACGGCGACGGGCACTTCGCTCGGCGCGCTGTTGTTGCCGGTGGGCGCGCTTGGCGCGTGGCAGTACTACAAGGCGGGTGCGATGGAGCCCCGGGCCGCGCTGCTGATCGCGCCAGGCCTGCTCGTCGGGGCACTGATCGGCGCAAAGATCGCGCTGCAGCTGCCGTCCAGGGATCTGCAGCGCGCCTTTGCCGTCTTCCTGGTCGTCGTCGCCGGACGGATGTGGTTCGCCGCCAAGTGAGGTAGCCCGACAGGCTGTCCGCGCGGCGCATGGTGCGTCACGCGGACAGCCTGACGCGTGTCACGCGATGCTGCGCAGCACGCGGCGCACGCGGTCGACGATCTCGCCCACCTGCGACTCACTCACGATCAGGGGCGGCGACAGCGCGATGATCTCGCCCGTGATGCGCACCAGCAAGTTTTCGTTCCAGAAGCAGGCATTCATCGCATCCATCGCGCGCGCGCCCATCATGCCGTCGCGCGTCGACATCTCGATCGCGCCCACGATGCCGATGTTGCGGATGTCGATCACATGCGGCTCACCGGCCAGCGAGTGCACCGCGTCTTCCCAGAGCGGCATCAATGCCGCCGCGCGCTCGAAGATGCCCTCATCGCGATAAAGTTTGAGCGTCGCCAGCGCGGCCGCCGTGGCGATCGGGTGCCCGGAATACGTATAGCCGTGGAACAGCTCGATGCCACGTTCCGTCGCCGCCACGATCGTGTCGTGGATGTCGCGGCGCACGGCGGTCGCACCCATCGGGATGGTCGCGTTCGTGATGCCTTTCGCCATCGCGATCATGTCCGGCGTGACACCGAAGTGCTGCGCGGCGAACGGCGCGCCGAGTCGACCGAAGCCCGTGATCACTTCGTCGAAGATCAGCAGGATGCCGTGCTGGTCGCAGATCGCGCGCAGGCGCTCCAGGTAGCCAACCGGCGGCACCAGCACGCCTGTCGATCCCGCCATTGGCTCCACGATCACCGCGGCGGTCGTGTCGGGGCCATGCTCGGCGATGATCGGCAGCAGCGCATCGGCCAGCTCCACGCCATGCTTCGGCATGCCACGCGAGAAGGCATTGCGCGCCAGGTCGTGCGTGGTGGGCAGGTGGCTCACATGCGGCAGCAATTGGCCTGCATACGCGTCCCTGTTTGGTGCAATGCCACCTACTGAGATCCCACCGAAGCCCACGCCGTGGTAGCCACGCATGCGACCCACGAATCGGGTGCGCTGTGTCTGCCCGCGCGCGCGCCAGTACGCAAGCGCCATCTTCAGCGCCGTGTCGACCGACTCGGACCCGGAGTTCGAGAAGAACACGCGATCCAGTCCGCGCGGCAGCAGCTCGGTCAGCTCGCTGGCGAGCTGAAAGGTCGCCGGGTGGCCCATTTGGAACGCTGGTGCGAAGTCGATCGTCGCCACCGCCTTCTGCACGGCCTCCACGATGGGCTTGCGGCAGTGTCCTGCGTTCACGCACCAGAGGCCGGCGGCACCGTCCAGGATCTCGCGGCCGTCATCGGCCACGTAATGCATGTCCTTGGCGCCGACCAGCATCCGCGGCTTTGCCTTGAACGCCTTGTTGGCGGTGAAAGGCATCCACAGCGCGTCCAGCGATTCGTCGTGGGTCGGCGCGGCGGCAACTGGCAACGGGGCGATCGCGGTCATCGGCAGGTCCAAGGTAAAAGTTTGTCTGCAAGATCACCGCGGGAGCGCCGCGTTGCCACCCGTGAAGTCTGACCGTGGCCGCATTGCCCGGACTGCCGATTGCCGTCACGCCCGAGTGAGAATTGTGGGTGGCACATCCGTTCCTCCAATTGAAGGTGCGGCGCCAGAGACCGCGAAGACCAATCGTGAACGGAGGCAGGTGTCATGAAGTACCCGGGCCGTCTGATTAAGGTGGGCGAGAAGGATCCAGCCGTGGTGAAGGCACTGCGTTCTAAGCTGAACAAACTGCTGGCATTCGGCCCCGGCAGTCCGGAGCATCTCGACGAGGCGAATCCGGCGTTCAATGCGGATGTCTCGCGCATGGTGAAGTTTTTCCAGTCGCGCAGCGTGGACGCGAACGGGCGTGAGCTGAAGGCCGATGGCGTGATCGGCGCAATCACGTGGGCCGTGCTGTTCGGTGATGCATCGGTGCCGCAGAGCGCCGCCGCGACCGACGCGCTGCTGGCGCGCGTCCTGGCGATCGCCGGCAAGGAAGCGGACCAGAATGTTCGCGAAGTCCCGCCCAATTCGAATCTCGGCTCGCGCGTCGAGGCCTACCAGAAGCGCGCCGGATCACCCAAGGGACTCGCCTGGTGCTGCTCCTTCACATACTGGTGCTTTGACGATGCGGCCATCGCGATGCAGAAGAAAAACCCCATGGTGAAGACGGCGGGGTGCATCGATCACTGGACGCGTGCCGCCGCCGCCGGCGCGATTCGCATCAAGAAGGCGGAAGCGCTTGCCGATCCGTCGCTGGTGAAGGCCGGCATGATCTTCATCATGAGCCACGGCAAGGGACTGGGGCACACGGGCTTCGTCGAGTCGGTAAAAGGCGGCCTGCTGTCCACGATCGAGGGCAACACCGACGCGAGCAAGTCCCGCGAGGGCGGCGGCGTGTATCGCCTGCAGCGCAAGAGCAGCGACTCCCAGCTCCTCGGCTTCATCGACTACAGCGGCAGGTAGCACGCTCCACATGACACGCGGCGCCGTGACATCACCGGGTGCACGGTGGTGGCGCGGCGTCGTTGCGTCGACGCCTTCGCATTATCCTGACTCGTTCGCGTCGCTGACCGAACGCTGGTGCAGGAGTGCTCCGCCGCGGCGCCGTCACCCTGCCTGGCCACGACCCATGTCCATGTCGGGAGCACCGTGATTCCGCACGACTCGAAGCACTGGTGCCGGCGCCTGCGTGACGTGCATCGGAGGCAATGCTTCTGGGCACGATGTCGGCCGGCATGACGACACGAGACATGCCCGCGATCCGGGCAGCGGTCATCACGGGGCTGCTGCTCGTGACGGTCTATATCTGCACGGCTGCTCCATCGCTCACCTTCTGGGACGCGAGCGAGTTCGCGACGGCCATCGGCACGCTGGGTATTCCGCATCCACCCGGCACACCGCTGTATGTCGCGCTGGGCAGCACGCTCTGGCGCCTTGTGCCGGGGCTTTCACCGGTACAGGCGGGCACGCTGCTCTCGGCACTCGCCACGGCGGGCGCCTGTGCCATCGCCGCCGCACTCGTCGCACGTGTCAGCGGCAGATGCGCGCTGGGCGTGATCTGCGGCCTGTGCGCCGGTGCCATGGGTACCATCTGGAATAACGCGACCGAGACCGAGGTGTACGCGGTGTCGTTGTTTTCTGTCGCGCTGCAGCTCGCGCTGGCGTGGCACGCGCAGGCGTCGGACGACGACAGGCCGCGCATCCTGCTTGCCTACGTCGCTGCCCTCTCGGTGCCGCTCCATCTCAGCGCGCTCGTCGCGACGCCCGCTGCGATGCTGCTGGCGAACACCGATGTGCAGGGCCGCGTGCGATGGCCGGCGCTGGTGGGAAGCGGTGCGCTGGTGCTCGCCACCGTCATGCTGTCGAAGGGAGAGCTGCTGGTATCGCTGTGCTGCCTTGGTGCCGCCGTATTTGTCGGATCACCGCGTGGCATGCGCATGACGCACGTGCCGGGTGCGGCGCCATGGCTTCGTAACGCATCAGTGCTCACGCTCGTGGCGTGGAGTGCGGTCTGCATCATGCTGCTTCGCGCGCGCCTGTCGCCGTACCTCAACCAGGGTGACCCGGACACACTCGCGAGCCTGCTCCACGTGATGTCGCGTGCGCAGTACGATGTCGCCCCGCTCTGGCCGCGACGCGCGCCACTCTGGCTGCAGGTCGGCAACATCGCGCAGTATGCAGACTGGCAAGTCGCACTCGGCGCATGGAACGACGTGACGCCGAGTCTGTGGCGCACGCCGTTCACCATGCTCGCGGTGCTGCTTGGCGCGGCCGGTGGCGTTCGACACTGGCGTGCGCACCGCATCTCCGCGCGCGTCATGCTGGTGCTGCTGGTGCTGTCGACGCTTGGCGTCTGCGTGCAGCTCAACCTGCGCGCCGGTCCATCGTACGGCATCGGTGTGCTGGCCCAGGGGGCACTCCACGAAGCGCGTGAACGGGACTACTTCTTCGCGCTTGGCTTCTGGTGCTGGGGGCTGTGGATCGGTGCAGGTGCGTGGGCCGTTGCGCAGCGCGTGCGTCGTCCGGTGCTGTTCGCGTCGCTCGTGCCGCTGCTCATGATCCTTGGCAACTGGACCGCCGTCACGCGTGCGCCCCAGCCGGATCGCAGCCTCGCGATGGCCATCGCCGACGAACTCCTGCACGACGTGCCGCCACACGGGCTGCTACTCACGGCCGGCGACAACGACTCGTACCCGCTCTGGTATCGCCAGGCGGTGGATTCCGTCCGCCCCGATGTGCAGATCGTCGTCACGTCGCTGCTGCCGGCGAACTGGTATCTGCGCGAGACGGCGCTCCGTGCGAAGCTGAATGTGGACACGACCGTCCGTGCGACCGTGCAGGCGCGCGCCGGCCAGATCGCCGCGCAGCAGATCGGCCGACGGGGCGCGCTGGCCGTGTCGATTTTGCTCGATGCCGACATCCGGAACGCCATTGGACGCGCCGCCGGTGTCACCTGCTGGCGTCGCGTCGGACTCGTCGACATCGGGTTGCGGTCGGCGCGCTGCCCGCCACGCGTCGATATGGAGCGCTCCATGGCGAGCAGCCAGCGCCTCGCCCCGATTCGGCGGCCCGTCGCCCGCCGGTCACCCGATGGCATGGTGGCCGCGTTCCAGCGCGTGGCAAGCTGTCCCGCCGCGGCGGTCGATGTCGCGCTCACCGGTCGGATGCCGGCGGATTCGGCGCGCCGTGCGTTGCTTGATATCGCGTGTAATCTCCGGTAATTTCAGTGCTTATGGCGTTTCCCGAACTCGGCCTGCGAGTGCGCGACGTGCAGGACCGGATCGATGCTGCGCAGATGCGCGGTGGGCACGGTCAGACTGTGCGGCTCATTGCGGTGACAAAGACACATGGCCCTGACGCAGTGAACGCGGCGGCGGCCTGCGGCGTAGCCGATGTCGGCGAGAACAAGGTGCAGGAAGTGCTCGACAAGATGCAGGTCGTCTCGGCGGCGGTCCGCTGGCACTTCATCGGGCACCTGCAGCGCAACAAGACGAAGGCGGCTCCGCACTTCGCGCTGATCCACTCGCTCGACAGCGTGCGGCTCGCCGACGCGCTGCAGGCCGCGGCCGCGCAACGCGATCGTGTGCAGAATGTGCTGGTGCAGGTCAACGTCGCCGGCGAAGAGCAGAAGAGCGGCGTGGCCCCGGCAGAGGTCGAGGCGCTCGCCGCGTATATCGCCGGGCTGCCGTCGCTGCGCGTCACCGGGGTCATGTGCATGGCGCCGTACACGGATGACGAGGTCACGCTGCGCCACGCCTTCTCGGGTGCACGTGCGGCCCTGGGCACGGTGCGGGCGGCAGGGCACGGCGAGGCACACGAGCTGTCGATGGGCATGTCGAACGATTACGAGGTCGCGGTGGAAGAGGGGGCCACACTGGTTCGCCTGGGAACCGTGCTGTTCGGAGCGAGGAACTGATGGCAGACGAGCAATTTCGATTGACGCCGCTGGATGTGCGGCGCTGGGAGTTCGGGTCGTCACTGCGCGGCTACGATCGCGCGCGCGTCGACGAATTCAAGGCGCGCGTCGCTGACGAGATCGAGGATCTCGCGCGGCGTATCGCGGATCTCGATGCCCGCGCCGTCGGATTTCACGAGCAGCTGCGATCCTTCCGCGAGCGCGATCGCGCCATCAATGACGCGTTGATCAGCGCGCAGGAGCTGCGCACCGATATCCGGGAGCAGGCCGAGAAGGAAGGCTCGCTCGTGCGTCAGGAAGCGCGCGGGGATGCCGATCAGGTGCTCGGCGAGGCGCGGCTCGAGGCCGACCGGCTGTCGCAGGATTCGCGCAACGAAGCTGAGCGGATGCTCACCGATGCACGCGTGCGCTCGGACGAGATGCTGCGCGACGCGCGCGACGAGTCCGAGCGGCTGCTGCGTGCCGCGA
>JACMPK010000138.1 GCA_014377535.1 Gemmatimonadaceae bacterium | reverse complement strand
TGGCGGCGAGTGCCAGCTGCGCGGTCTTGGGAAACCGCTCGCGGATGTCCTGCATGATGGGCCGGCCGGTGATGTAGCTGCGTCCGAGGTCGCCGCGCAGCACCCCGCCGGCGTAGCTCGCGAACTGCACCGGCAGCGGCTCGTCGAGCTTCAGTTCCGTGCGCAGCCGCGCGATGGTCACGCTGTCCGCACGCTCACCCACCATCTGCTGCACCGGATCGCCGGGCGCGACATACAGCAGCAGGAAGACCGCCACCAGCACGCCGCCCAGTGTCGGGATGGCGAGCAGCAGGCGCCGTGCGAAAAAGGTCACGGTGTGGTGCGATCGATGCGGGTGCCGATCATGCGCTGCCCGTTGAAGATGGTCGGCGCGGTCCAATTCTTGAGCCACGGCTGCACGGCGTACAGCTCGTTGTAGAACAGCAGAAACACCATCGGTGCCTCGGCGAACGCGATGCTGTCGGCGCGTGCGTACAGCGCCGTGCGCTTCACCGTGTCGGTCTCGCGGCGCGATGCACTGACCACCGAATCGAACAGCGGGTTACGGAAGAAACTCACGTTGCCGCCAACGCCGGCGTTCGACGAGTGCAGCAACGGATACAGGAAATTTTCGGCATCCGGATAATCGGCATACCAGTCTTTCAGCACCATGTCAGCCTCGCCCTTGCGGGCGGCCTCGCGCATGCTGGCACTCTCGCGCTGCACCAGCTCGGCCGTGATGCCGGCCTCCTTCAGATAGCCCTGGATCGCCTGTGCGACGCGTGACTGCGTGGCATCCTGCGATGTCCAGAGTTTCACCGTGATGCCGCTCGGAAAGCCTGCGTCGGCCAGCAGCTGCCGTGCCTTCGCCACGTCGTGCACATACGGGACACGCGTGGTGTCGGCACCATCGAGCGCCGGCGGAATCACGCCCGCCGCCAGCCGTCCACGTCCGCCGAGGAGCTGCGTGAGGATCGCCTTGGTGTCGATGGCGTGGTTGATCGCGCGTCGCACGCGCGCATCGGCCAGCGGACCGCGTGTGGTGTTGATTGCGACATACCAGAGCCGGAGCACCGGTGCCGCCTGCAGCAGCGCCTTCCGCTCCTGATCCTGTTCCCACTCGCGCGTTTCGGCTTCCGGGATATAGAGCAGGTCCACGTTGCCCGATTCGAATTCCGCGACCGCCGTACTGGGCTCGGGAATGATGCGGGCGATGAGCGTGTCCTGCAGCGGCTTCGTGCCCCAGTAAGCATCGTTGCGTGCGAAGCGCACGAAGTCGTCATGCTTCCACGTGGCGAGCTTCCACGGGCCGGTGCCGACCGGCTTCTCGCCGAAGTCCGCCGGAATGGTGCTCGGCACGATGGACGCGACCGGCATCGCCAGCAGCTTCGGGAAGATCGCAAACGGCTCGGCCAGCGTGATCACGACGGTGCTGTCGTTCTCGATGCGCAGCCCGCGGATGCTCGTTGCCTTGCCGGCGGCAAAGTCCGTGGCACCGGCAATCGGGAACAGAGGCCAGCCGCGGCCACCGCGAGTCTTCGGGTCGAGCACACGCGTGAAGCTCTGCACGACATGCTGCGCGGTGAACGGCGTGCCGTCGTGGAACTTCACGTTCTGCCGCAGGGTGAACCGCCAGATGCGCCCATCCGGAGAGACCGTCCACGACGAGGCGAGTGCCGGTTCCACCTGTGCGTCAGTCGAGAATCGCGTGAGCCCCTCGAACACGTATCCGACTGCGCGACCGGTGGGCACATCGGTGGAGAGTGCGGGGTCGAACGAGCGCGGGTCGTATGTGTCGCGGCTGTCGACGATCGCGGTGCGCGCCGGCAGGCCGTCACCACCACCGCAGCCAGTGATGAGGATCAGCGCGACGAGTGACAGCGAGAGGATGCGGAAGCGAGGCATCGCAGCGTGGCAGGAGGGAAACGACGGAGATCCGTCGCGGTGCCTGAAAGATGAGCTAACCCGTTGTCAGGAAAGCGCGTACGTCGTTGACACCGAGGCGCATGGCCGTGAACTTACGACCGTTTCACACGCGGTGCCAACCGCATCTGCCGCGCCGGCTGTCGCGGCATCGTCACTCGTTCCCCCGGTCCGCACACTGCTGCAGCGTCCTGCCATCGTTGTATACCGGCTCCAGGCCGTGGTGCGTGCCGTGCGGCAACACCTGCGTGTCGGCACGGTGTGTCTCGCCATTGCGGTGCCGGTTGCGGTGCAGGCACAGCGCGACGCGTGCGACCCGGCGGAGCTCGAGGTGCGATCGCTGCGGTTCACCGGCAATCGCGCTTTCGGCAACGGGCAGCTCGCCAGCGTGATCGCGCTGACTGCATCCGATCCCTCGCGACGCGTGGCCGTCATCGGCGGTGTGTTCGGCGTCCGACGCTGCGGCAATCCGGGACTCGTGGCCATTGATCGTGCACGCCTCGTGATCTACTATCGCCGTCGCGGGTTTGCCGATGTGCAGGTGGACACGGCGGTGCAGCGTGCGCGTCGCACCATGGACCTGCGCTTCGTGGTGAAGGAAGGTCGTGTGACCACCATCGACACGTTGCGCGTGACCGGCGTGGAGCGCATCGACGAGCGTGTTCGCCTGGTGCGCAACCTGCCCAGCGCACCCGGTCAGCCGTTCGATGTGTATCTGCTGGAGCAGACACGCGATACGCTTGCGCGCCGGTTGGCCGACGTGGGCTATCCATTCGCGCAGGTGCTGCTGGGCACCGATGTCGTGCGTGGCGCGGGTGCGGACTCCACGAACCGCACCGCCGTCGTCGAGTTCACCGTGCGACCCGGCCCGCTGGTCACGATCGGATCGGTGGTCATCAACTCGGTGGCGCGCGCGGGACTGAAGCAGGAGATCCCGTCCGATGTGGTGCGAGGCCTCGTGGGTTTGCGCGTCGGACAGCGGTACGAGCAGTCCAGTGTGGAGCGCGCCACGCGTGCACTCTATCTCACCGATGCATACCAGCAGGTGCGCATCGAGCCGCGGCTGCTCGATTCGCTGTCCTACAACGCCGATTCCGCGCGCGTGGAAGTCGTCGTGAATACGGCCGAGCGATTCATGCACAGCAGGACGCTGAGTGCGGGATTCGGCACGCTGGACTGCTTCCGCACGCAGTTGCAGTACACCGATCGCAACCTGTTCCGACGTGCGCGACGACTGGAAATCACGGCGCGCGTGAGCAAGATCGGCATCGGTCGACCCCTGGACTTCGAGGGAGCGGACGGGCTCTGCGGCGTGGTCGCGAACGGCAGGGACCCGTACAGCGATCGCATGAACTACTACCTCGGCGCAACGCTGCGTGCGCCGGTGGGCCCGGGCGGTCTGCGCATTCCCGAAGTCACGCTTTATTCGGAAGTTCGCGGCGAGTTTCGCGCCTATCGCCGGACCACGCCGATCGGCGCCATCGCCAGCGTGACGCTGCAGGCCGCCAAGCGCGTGCCCGTGACGTTGGCGTACGATCTCAGCTTCGGACAGACGGAGGCGCAGCCGGCGCTTTTCTGTTCCGTGCTCAATCGCTGTGCCCCGGAAGATCGTCGCGTCTTCGAGACCACGCGTCGCCTCGCCGTCGCAGGCGTGAGCTTCAGTCGCGATCGCACCGACGACCCGATCAACCCGCGTCGCGGCTCGTTCACGCGGCTCGCGATCCGGCATGCGTCGCCATTCACCTTCTCCGACTCGGCGTTCAAGTTCAGCAGCGCCGTGCTGGATGCGAGCCGCTTCTTCGGACTGGGTTTGGGCACGACACTGGCCATGCGCGTGCAGGTCGGGACCGTGTTCGGCAGCAGCGAGCGCCTCGTGCCGCCACAGGAGCGGCTGTACGCCGGTGGCCCCACCACGGTGCGCGGGTACCGGCAGAACGAGCTCGGGCCCGTGGCCTATGTCGTGAGTCCCGACTCGCTGCAGCCGTTCGTGCGCATCGATCGCGGAAACGGCACGTTCAACTATGAAGTGAATCCCAGCGTGCAGCCGTTCCGCATCGTACCGGTTGGCGGCAACACGGTGTTCGTGGGCAACGTCGAATTGCGGATTCGCAGTCCCCTGTTGCCTACGCTGCTGCAGTGGACGCTGTTCACCGATGTGGGGCAGGTCTGGAGCCGCGGCGGCAGCGATGGCA
>JACMPK010000137.1 GCA_014377535.1 Gemmatimonadaceae bacterium | reverse complement strand
GGTATCGACATCATGGCACCTCGGTTCAGGGAGAGTCCTACCAGATCTTCACGCGGTCGGCCGACGCCCGGTACATCCCGTCACCCGCCTGCACGTTGAATGTACGCAGGAATGCATCGTTGTTCACCAGCGGGACGAACGCGCGATACGGTCCGGGCGAATGCGGATTGGTCAGCAGCTGGTTGCGCAGCGATTCGTCGCGCGACTTGGAACGCCAGATCTGCGCGAAACCCATGAAGAACCGCTGATCGCCGGTGAGCCCATCGATCACAGGCGGCTCCTTGCCGCCCAGCGAGATGCGCCACGCGCGATACGCCTGCGCGAGCCCGCTCAGGTCGCCGATGTTCTCGCCCATGGTGAGCTTGCCGTTGATGTGCAGGTCGTCGATGGGATTGATCGCGTCGTACTGCGCGCCAAGCTTCGTCGTGCGCGCATTGAAGGCGGTGGCATCGTCACGCGTCCACCAGTCGCGCAGGTTGCCCTCGCCATCGGACTTGCGACCCTGATCGTCGAAGCCGTGGCCGATCTCATGACCGATCACCGCGACAATGCCGCCGTAGTTCGCTGCGTCGTCGGCGTAGACGTCGAAGAAGGGTGGCTGCAGGATGGCCGCCGGAAACACGATCTCGTTGTTGGAGGCGTTGTAGTACGCATTCACGGTCTGCGCCGTCATGCCCCAGCGCGTCCGATCAACCGGCTTGCCGAGCCGCGAGGTCATGTCATCGTACTGGAACAGCCGCGCACGCATGGTGTTGCCCATCAGGTCGCCGCGGCGAATCGCCAGCGTCGCGTAGTCGCGCGGCACATCGGGATATCCGATCTTCACCGTGAAGTGCGCCAGCTTCTCCTTGGCCGCCGCCTTGGTGGCTGGGCTCATCCACTCCAGGCTGTCGATGCCCACCGCGTACGCATTGCGCAGGTTCTTCACCAGCGCGTCCATGCGTACCTTCGCTTCCGGCCTGAAGAAACGCTCCACGTAGAGCTTGCCGGTAGCGTCACCGAGCACGCTCTCCGTGCCGGACACGGCGCGCTTCCACCGCGGCGCCTGCTCCTGCTGACCGGAAAGCGTGCGGCCGCGAAAGGCAAAGCGCGTCTGCACGAAAGCGGCGGGCAGTTCGTCGGCCGTGGCATCGAGCAGCTTCGCGGTCAGATATTCACGCCACGTGGACGCCGGCGTCGTCTTGATGATGGTGTCCACCGCCGCGAGGTAATCAGGCTGCCGCACGATCACGTCACGGGCATTCGAGAGACTGGCCGCGCGCAGGTAGGCCTTCCAGTCGAACGACGGCATCAGCGCCGCCAACTGTGCCACGCTCATCCTGTTGTAGCTCAGGTCGCGGTCGCGGCTCTTCACGCGATCCCACTGCTTGCGTGCGATCGCAGTCTCCAGCGCGAGCACACGCTGCGCGGCACCAGCGGCATCCGCCTGTCCGGCGAGCGTGAACATCTTCGTGAGGTACGCGACGTACGCGTCGCGCGCTGCCACGGTCTTGGCGTCGGTCCGCAGGTAGTAATCGCGATCCGGCAGGCCGAGGCCGGCCTGGCTCACCGTCACGATGTTCACGGACGACGCCTTTGCATCCTGCCCCACACCCACGCCAAAGGGTCCCGCAACGCCCAGGCGAGCGAAGTGGGCGAACGTGGGCGCAAGATGTGCCGGTGACGTCAGTCGCCCAATCGCCTTCAGCTCTGCCGCGAGTGGCGTGATACCGAGTCGTTCGACGCGCACCGAATCCATGTAGCTCGCATACAGATCGCCAATCTTGTGACGCTCGGCATCCGTTGGCCCGTTCGCCGAGTGCAGCATCGCGCTGGCGCGACCGTCGCCGACCGTCTTCGCGGGTCGTGCGGCGTCCTCGAACAGGGTGTGCAGTCCGTTGCGGCTGCGGTCGCTCAGCTCCTGGAACGCGCCGACACCGGTGGCGTCGCCGGGGATCTCGGTCTTCCTGAGCCACCCGCCGTTCACGAAGCGGAAGAAGTCGTCTTGCGGACGAACAGAGCGATCGAAGTTCGTGGTGTCGATGCCGCTGGTGAGAGTTTGCGCATTCGCCGAGCCCGCGCTGATGGCGAGGGCAGCGAGAGCGACGGCAGCGAGGCGGCTTGCCGAGTGGTGTAGGTGCTGCGTCATGACGGGTTCAGGCAGTGAGAGTGGGGAGATGCGCTGCATCCTGTGAGTACGGCCCCCAGTTGCATTCCGTTCCGGTCTCCGAGAACTGCTTCAGCGACTACTTGATGGGCGAGTAGTCGGTTGGCGCAGCGAATACCGACTCCACCTTCAGCACCTTGAGCCCCTCGGCCTCGGTTGCCGCGCGCACCGTCTTCCACTCCGGATCGGCGCTGAAGTCGGCCCATGACTTCCTGGCCGCCTCGCGGGTCGGATGCGCCAGCACGTAGATCAGCGTCGTTTCGGCGCGCGCGGTGTCCAGTGGTGTCCAGTAGCCGATGCTCGTCATGTCGTGCTTCGCGAAGATGCGCACCGTGTTATCGCGGAAGCGACGGTTGAGGGCGGGCAGCTGACCCGGCGCCACGGTGTATGTCCGGATCTCGAAGACGCGATCGTCGCGCGTGGTCGCTGGCGCGGTTGACGTCGACATGGGAATAGCCGCGTGAGCAGGGAGCGCATTGACGGCAAAACCGCCGCCCACTGCACCTAGAAGGAACGCGGGAACGACGAGTGATTTGTTCATCGGGAAGTCCGTGTTGGGGTTCCTTCAAATAGAATGCGCCGGAGCGCCGTGCGCGAGCCGCGACCGCAGGAAGACGCGCGATACTCGTCGGCTTGCCAAGCTTGCCCGCAAGCCAAGCGCTTCCGTCCAATCCGCCAGTGTGTTACGTGTCGATGCCTGACATCGACAGGTCCCACCGCGAGCCCTACAAGTGCGGCAGTTCACGATCCGTG
>JACMPK010000136.1 GCA_014377535.1 Gemmatimonadaceae bacterium | reverse complement strand
CGTGGCGAGTCGTGGATCATGAAGTCGCCTGACCTGACGCGTGCCATCGATCGGTCGCAGCTCAAGCTGTTGGGACGTCAGCAGAGTGTGGATGCGGTGGCGCGCAATGCCAGCGTGAGCTTCTTCGGTTCTGTCATTGCGATCAGCGAGTCGCCGACGGTGGAAGGCCTGCTGTACGTTGGCACGGATGACGGCTTGATCCAGGTGAGCGAGGATGCGGGTGCCACGTGGCGCCGCCTGTCCAGCTTTCCCGGTGTGCCGGACACGACGTACGCAATGCAGGTGGTGGCCAGCCGGCACGATGCGGGCACGGTGTACGCCGTGTTCAACAACCACCGTTCGGGCGACTTCGCGCCGTACCTGCTGGTGTCACCGGATCGCGGCCGAACCTGGCGCAGCATTGTCGCAAACCTGCCCGCGCGCGGCTCGGTGTATACGATTGCCGAGGATCCCGTGGTGAAGGGGTTGCTGTATGCGGGGACGGAATTCGGTGCGTGGGTATCGCTGGATGGAGGTGGGCGCTGGCGACAGCTGAAGGGCGGCATGCCGACGATACAGGTGCGTCACCTCGTGGTACAGGAGCGTGAGGGAGACCTGGTTGCCGCCACGTTCGGTCGTGGGTTCTACGTGCTCGATGACCTGACGCCGCTGCGCGCTGCGGCTCGCGACGTGGCGTCGATGACGGCGATGGCCGAGGGCGGTGCGATGCTGCTGCCGGTGCGGAAGACCCCGATGTTCCTGTTGTCCGAGCCGTACATGGGCGGAAAGGGTCCGGGCTTTTTCGGTGCACAGCATTACACCGCCGCGAATCCGCCGCATGGTGCCGTGTTCACCTACTGGCTGCCGAAGGAGATCAGGACGAAGCGTGCCGTGCGACAGGAGCGCGAGAAGCCGCTGGTGAAGGCCGGCGCGGATGTGCCGTTTCCGGGGTTCGACGCATTGCGCGCCGAGGAGCGGGAGGAGGCGCCGGAGGCCGTGCTGACCGTGCGGGATCAGGCCGGTGGCGTCGTCCGGCGGTTGAGTGGTCCGGCGAAAGCGGGCTTTACACGTGTGGCGTGGGACCTGCGCCATGCGGCGCCGCGGTTGGCGCCACCACGTGCGCCGGACTCGGATGACGAGGCCCCGGAGGGCCCGGTGGCCGCACCGGGCACCTACACCGTATCGCTGGCGCTGCGCACCGATGGACAGTTGCGCGAGATCGCGACACAGACTTTCGTGGCGGAGCCGCCCACTTCGCTCGCCGGCACTACCGCTCGCGATGCGGGGACGCGCGCGTTCCGTCTGGAGACGGCACGGCTGCAGCGCGCCGTGCTGGGTGCCGTGGCACTGGTGGGTGAGGTGCAGCAGCGGCTGACGCAGCTCAAGCGCGCGATCGATGCCGCGCCGACCGACACGCGCACACTGACGGCAACCGTGCGCACCCTCGAGCAGCAGCTGGCGGACCTTCGGATTCCGCTGAGCGGCGACCAGACGATCGCGCGTCGCAACGAGCCGACGCCGGCGAGCATTGCGGCGCGGGTGAGCCAGGTCATCCAGTACCACTGGAACGGCAGCGGCGCGCCGACGCGGACGCAGCGTCAGAACCTGACGTGGGCCGGCGAGGCCTTCACGCCGGTGCGTGCGGCGCTGGAGCAGTTGGTGGAGCGGGACCTGCGGGCGCTGGAGTCGGCGGCGGAGGCAGCCGGGGCGCCGTGGACGAGCGGGCGTGTGCCGAAGTGGCCGTGATGGTCGGTGCGCACGCGCACGACCGCACCGCACGACCGCACCGCGCGATTGCACCGCACGATTGCACTGCATGAACGCACCACTGACGCGCCGACCTGACAGGATGACACGATGACTGCAGCAGCACAGGGCACGATGTTCTCGCTGGTGGGAAAGACTGCATTGATCACCGGCGCGTCGCGCGGTATCGGGCTCGCGATCGCGCAGGTCTATGCGCGCGCCGGTGCCAACGTGATCCTCAATGCGCGGAAGCCGGCGGTGCTGGCAGCGGCGCTGGACGGGATCGTGGCGGAGGGGCTGGGCGCGCGCGCGCTGCCCATGAACGCCGGGCGGCACGAGGATGCGCCGCGGCTGATCGAGGAGGCGGCAGCGATGTTCGGTGGACTGGACATCCTCGTGAACAATGCGGCGGCGAATCCCATCTACGGGCCGGTGGAGCTGGCGACGCCCGAGATCTTCGCGAAGATCATGAACGTGAATCTGCACGCGCCGTTCGAGCTGGCGAAGGCGGCGCGACCGCACATGCAGCAGCGCGGCGGCGGCACGATCATCAACATGTCCAGCATCGGCGGACGGAATCCGGAGCCGGGCCTGGGCATCTACAGCGTGAGCAAGGCAGCGCTGCTGAGCCTGACGCGCGTGCTGGCCAGGGAATGGGGCGCGGACAACATCACGGTGAACGCGATCTGCCCGGGCCTGATCAAGACCGACTTCAGTTCGGCGCTCTGGTCGAACGAGCAGACGATGCAGCACATGCTGCGGCAGCAGCCGATTCAGCGCATCGGCGAACGCGACGACATTGCGGCGATGGCGCTTTATCTGGCCAGCGACGCGGCACGATTCACGACGGGCGCGACCTTCACGGTCGATGGCGGATACCTGGCATGACGAAACTCGACATGGGCAACGATGTGGACGCGGTGGTCTCGCGACTGCGCGCCTTGCTGGATGGCCCAGGGCTGGCGGTCGAACAGACCATGCTGAAGACCGGGTGGGTGTCGGCGCTGCCGCAGCTGCATCAGCTGCGCGAGCAGGTGAAGCGGCTGCATGCGTGGGCGCCGCACCTGCAGCCCACGGAGGGTGGACTGGGCATGTCGCTGGTGGAGTTTGCAAAGGTGAGCGAAGTGCTGGGCCGCTCGCCCATCGGACACTGGATCGCGAACTGCCAGGCGCCGGACATCGGCAACATGGAGCTGATGCACAGTCACGCCTCGCACGAGCTCCGGACACGCTGGCTGACACCGCTGATGGCCGGCGACATCCGCAGCTGCTTCGCGATGACGGAGCCGGAGCATGCGGGCTCGAATCCAGTCTGGATGTCGACGCGCGCCGTGCTGGATGGCGGCGACTACGTGATCAACGGGCACAAGTGGTTCACGACCGGCGCCGATGGCGCGGCGTTCACGATCGTGATGGCCGTCACCGATCCGGCGGGCCTTCCGCACAAGCGTGCCACCATGATCCTGGTACCAATGGATACGCCCGGACTCACGCTGGTGCAGAACATCCAGGTCATGGGAGAGCGAGGGGGTGACCATCACTCCCACGCGGAACTGCTGTTCGAGAACGTGCGGGTGCCGTACGCCAACCGCATCGGGCATGAGGGTCAGGGATTCGAGCTGGCGCAGGCGCGGCTCGGGCCGGGTCGCGTGCATCACTGCATGCGCTGGATCGGCATCTGCGAGCGGGCGTTCGACCTGATGTGCAGGCGGGCGGTGCAGCGCGAACTTTCGCCGGGCGAGACGCTGGGCCGGCGCGATACCGTGCAGCACTGGGTCGCGGAGTGCCGTGCGGACATCGATGCGGCGCGGCTGCTGGTGCTGGAGGCGGCGCGGCTGCTGGAGAAGGGCGGCGTGATGCTGGCCCGCGACCAGATCTCGGCCATCAAGTTCTTCACCGCCAACACCATGCAGAAGGTGCTGGACCGTGCCATTCAGGTGCATGGCGCGCTGGGCCTGACGGACGCCACGCCACTGGCACTCTGGTGGGCGCACGAGCGCGGTTCGCGCATCTACGATGGGCCGGATGAGGTGCACAAGCAGTCGCTTGGCCGGTCCATCCTGAAGCGGTACATGCAATGACGACGGGCACGACCCCGGACATGCACCTGGACCGGCTGCGTGGCTGGCTTCACGCATGTGTGCCGACGCTTGGCGTGACTGCCGACACACCCCTGACGGCGACGCGTGCCGGCGGCGGCTATTCCAACCTGACGTTCGACATCGGCATTGGCGCGAACGAGGCGACGCGGCATGTGATCCTGCGGCGCGGACCCGTCGGTGTGCGCGCCGATCGCGGTGCACACGACATGCGACGCGAATTCCGCGTGCTGTCGGCCGTGCATGGTTCCACGGTGCCGGTGCCGGTGCCGATCGCGCTCTGCGAGGACGAGTCGGTGATCGGGGGCATGTTCTTCCTGATGTCGAAGGTGACGGGTGTCGCGGTGCGTACGCTGGATGACGCACCGGTGCTGCGCGACCCCGCCATGATGCGACGGATGAGCGAGTCGTGCATCGACGCGCTCGCAGCGCTGCATGCGCTGCCGGTTGAGCGGATGCCGCTGTACGACGCGGCAAAGGTGGATGGCTACGGCGCGCGACAGGTGGCGAACTGGGAGCGTCGCTGGGCGGCGGCGCAGACGCCCGATGTGCCGACGACTGATGCCGCGCTGGTGTTTGCGTGGCTGTCCGAGAAGCTGCCGGCACCACTGCCGCCGGCGCTGCTGCACAACGACTGGAAGTTCGACAACCTGCTGGTCGATGCCGCTGATCCATGGATCATCCGCGGTGTGCTGGACTGGGAGATGGCGACGATCGGCGATCCACGCTTCGACCTCGCGACATCACTCGGCTATTGGGTACAGCACGACGATGCCCCGATGCTGCAGGCGCTCGCACTTGGTGTCACGAACGCGGGCGGTTGCCTGACCCGACAGGAGCTCGTGGACCGGTATGCGGCGCAGCGTGGCGTGCCAGTGGATACGCCGGTGTACTGGTATGCATTCGGACTGGCAAAGGTCGCGGTGATCGTGCTGCAGCTCTACTCGCGATACGTGCGCGGCGAGACGCAGGACGCCCGGTTCGCTTTCCTGGGCGGCATGGCTGCGCTGATGATGCAGACGGCGCGTACGGCGATCGATCATGACTCACTGGAACCGCGCTGACACGACACGGGCCGGCGTCACGTGAAGTGACGCCGGCCCGTTCGGCTGCAGTGCGGCAGTCAAGCCTTACGGCGCCGACTTCGCCTCGACTTCGATCACGAGCGTGATCTCGTCGCTGACGACGGCGACGCCTTCCGTGATGCGATCCCACACGAGGCCGAAATCCTTGCGCATCACGGTGCCGGTCATGTTGACCGCAGCCAGCCAACCCTGCGGCGTCTGGCGCGTGCCGGCCAGCTCGGCATCCAGCACGACCGGCCTGGTGACGCCACGCATGGTCAGGTTGCCTGCGACCTTGTACATGTTGCCCTTCGCCTTGGTGATGCCGGTCGAGACGAACGTGATCTTCGGGAAGCTGTCAGCGGCGAAGAAGTCCGGCGACTTGAGGTGCGTGTTGCGGCGATCGTTGTCGGTGTTGATGCTGGCGACGTCGATGGAGAGGTTGGCGGCGCCAGCCTGACCCGCTGCCGGATCGAGCTGGAACGTGCCGGCAAAACTGCCGAAGCGACCGGAAACCGTGCTGAGGCCGAGGTGGCGAACCTTGAACAGCACCTGGCTGTGCGCGGCGTCGATCGTGAACGTCGTCATGGCGACAGGCGCTGCGGCGATCAGGGGCGTGGCAGATCGAAATGCCATTGGTGATGCGGCGACGGCGCCGATGACGGCAGCGGAAGCGAGTGCGCGGAAGATCATGGTTCGGAGGTTTGGCAGGGATGGTTGCCGATGCCCACGAGATCGTCGGCACCGGAAGGGCTGCCTCAAGCTATCCGTTCGGTGCAGGGATCAGGAGTGCAGACCCGACCTGACACGTCACTCATACCCAGCGCGGCGAGCTCGGCTGATCTTGTGTGGACCGGCAGCGTGATGCGAAAGGTCGTCCCGATACCCTCTGCGGAGCGGACCAGCGTCAACGTGCAGCCGATCAGCTCGCAGAGTGCTCGTGCGAGTGCCAGCCCGAGTCCGGTTCCAGCCGTGCGACGCTCCAGGAGCATGGGCTGCTCCGCAACCTCGAACGGTACGAAGAGTCGCTCGTGCCGTTCGCGCGGAATGCCGAGCCCGGTGTCCCGGATCTCGATTGCCAGCGGGACGCTTTCGTCGCCGGTCAGCAGTCGCACCGTGATCGCGCCGCTCGTGGTGAAATCCAGCGCGTTCGTGATGAGGTGCGTCAGTGCGTGTCGCAGACGACCGGCATCGGTGAGCACCGGCAGGGCGTTTGCCGCCAGTTCCACCCTGATCGGCGACCGCGGCAGTGTCGGGTGCCGCTCGAATGACGCAACCGTGTGGCGGATCACGAGTGCGACATCGACCAGGCGCGGCGTGATCGTCATCTCGCCGTTCTCGATGCGGGTAAAGTCCTGGAGGTCGGAAATTGTGAACAGCATCTGCGCGGTGCGGCCGGTCACCTGGTCCAGCAAATCACGCTCGCGCAGCGTGTGACACTGGTCACGGTCAGCGCGAATTTCCGCAGCGAGGCCCGCGATGGCGTTGACGCTGGTGCGGAACTCGGAGCCGAGTCGCGACAGGAACTCGGTTTTCTGCCGATTGGCGCGCTCCGAGGCGGTGCGATCGGCCAGTGACCGGTGCTCAAGTTTCTTCCGGGCGGTGATGTCGGTGGCGATGCCCAAGAGCAGCAGCGGTGCGCCCGTCTCGCGTCGGCTGAAGACGCTCGCGCGGGTGTGGATCCAGCGCCAGGTGCCGCCGCGTGAGCGCAGGCGCAGCTCGCTGCTCAACATTTCGCTGTCGCCATAGGCCGCGGCCATGCGACGGGCGCTGGCCCGGAAGAGCATGCGCTCGTCGGGATGCACCAGGCGGAACATCTCGCGGCGCGTGAGCGTGCGGCCGTCGCACTCCATACCACCCAGGAATGCGTGCGCGCAGCGATTCATCCAGACGATGCGCTCGTCGATCGGATCGTACAGGTACATCAGGTCAGGCGAACTGCGGGCGATGGCCTCGAACAGCCGCTGGCTTTCGACGAGCCGTGCGGACGCCTGTCGCTCGATGCCGACGTTGCGGATCACGATGGTCAAGGTGGGCGGGACACCCGCACCGTGCGGCGTGACCAGCACCGTCTGCACGGCGGGGAAGATGCGCCCGTCGGCCGTCTGCAGTGCGGTGTCGCAGACCGACTTGCCGTGCCGGAGCACTGCCGGTAGCACCTCGTCGAGCAACAGTTCGCGTGCGGCGAATGTGTGCGTGGGAAATATGCAGCCGATTCGTGCGTCCTCGTCGGCAAAGCCGAGCAGGTCGCGTCCGGCGCTGTTCAGGAAGCGCAGCGTGCCATCGAGGCTCGTGACACACACGATGTCGGACATGGCGTCGTAGACGGCGAACGATTCGTGCAGTTCGCGCATGCCGTTCGGCGGCGTGTGCACCGCCAGAATTGCCGGCGTGCCGCGCGTGTCGTGTGCTGGCTGGACGGGAACGTAGGCTGGCGTCGCACTGTGACGGCGTGTGGTCGTGTGATGTGTCACCGAATCCAGTTTCGGCCGTTCGGCATCTCACTTGACCAGCGAGCTCGGCCTTTGTGCGTCTGACGCGCGATCCGGTCATCTTTGGCGGCGTCGGCTGCGTCGCCACTCCGGCTGGTGCGGTCAAGGCTACATGGAGGAGGCCGCATGGTACACGAGATGACGACGACGGCGTTCACGCTCGATGGATATCGTGTGACGAAGACGATGGGGATCGTGCGCGGCATCGTGGTACGCTCGCGGTCGATTTTCGGCACCATTGGCGGATCATTGCAGACCATCGTGGGCGGCAACATCACGGCGTTCACGAAGCTTTGCGAGCAGTCGCGGGCTGACGCATTCGACATGATGGTGAGCCACGCGGGCAGCCTGGGCGCCAACGGGGTGATCGGGGTGCGCTACGACGGCACCGAGATCATGAAGGGCGTGAGCGAGGTGCTCTGCTACGGGACGGCGGTGTACGTGGAGCCCGATTCCGCAGCGCCACGGTGGCAGGCGCAGGGCTGACCGTCACCGGGACGGCACTCAACTTCGGCGCCGCTTTCAGATGGAGAGCGGTGCGGGTGCGAGTTCAGGACTGTGGCGTCCACGGGCGCCGACATGCCACCAGGTCTCCACGATGTCGCCGCGAACGCCCAGCATCGCATCGAAGAGGTGCGTGACGATGCAGGCGTGGTTGGGGACGATGCGCACCTGATCGCCGACCTTGGGGCGCCAGACCGAGTCGCTGAGGTCCAGGATGCCATGCTCCTCGCTCATGCGCGCGACGGTGACTTCGGGGTGATCCAGCACCGCACCATAGCCGCCCCCTTCCTGCACGCGGATCGGTTCGCGGCCCAGCGCCTTCACGCCGGCGTCGATCACGACCTGATCGGGCACGGCATCGCTGATGACGGTGGCAAGCACCGTCAGCGCGCAATCTTCCCACGCGCAGGCACCCATGGCGTACGTGTCGCGATCGTTGAACACGTAGGTACCGGGTCGGATTTCGGTGAGCCCCGGAATGAGGTGCATGCGAAATGCCGCGGGCGTGGAGCCGCCGCTGACGATTTCGGCCGGTAGCCCGGCGTCGTCCAGGGCGGCCAGCACATTGTGCAGGTCGCCGCAGAGCGCCTCGATCAGGCCTTCCTGCTGGGTGACCGGTTGGCGGATATGGCCGGGATAGAAGCAGATGCCGCGATAGCGAAGACCCGGCTGGCGCCGGATCGCGCCGGCGAGTCTGATCGCGTCGCCGGAGTCGGAGACGCCCATGCGCTTCATGCCGAAGTCCACCTCGACCAGCACATCGACCGTCTGATCGCGCTGCCGGCAGGCGGTGCCGAGCTGCTCGATGGCGACGTGCGAATCGACCGAGATGCGGAGCTGCACGTCACCCGAGAAAGTCAGCACGCGGCGCACCTTCGCCCCGAGTGGCGGGTGGGCGAGAAAGATGTCGTCGGTGACTTCGCTCATCACCTGCAGTTCGCGCGGCGTGGCGACGGTGAGGCCTACGGCACCGAGCCGCATCTGCTCCGCGGCGATGCGTGAGGACTTGTGCGTCTTGACGTGCGGCCGCAGCGCCAGCTGGTGCATGGCGGCGTACGCCGCCATGCGATCGAGATTCACCGCGAGGCGATCGAGATCGACCAGCGGGACAGGGGTCTCGATGTCCGCGAATCCATATGGCATGTCAGTGCAACGTGCGGGCGATCGCATGAACCGGCAAGGCGCGATGCGACGGTCGCGCGCAGCAGCGGGAATCGCTAGCCTTTGCTGCATGACGATACTCTCCCAAAATACATGGCGCCTGCTCGCTGGAGCGGCGCTGCTGGTGGCCTGCTCCGAGGCCCCACCGCCTACGCCTGCCCTGTCCGGCGATCCTGCGCAGTTGACCTTTGCGCCTGCCCTCCGCGTGAAGCTCGATCCTGCCGAGCTGCGGCCGAGCGGGCTGTATGTGCACGACGTTGTGGTGGGCACGGGTCCGGTGGCCGACTCCATGTCCACCGCCGAGGTGCACTACACGGGCTGGCTGGCCGATGGCACGAAGTTCGACAGCAGTCGCGACCGGCAGGAGACGTTCCGCTTCACGGTGGGCATCGGCCAGGTGATCGGCGGTTGGGACGAGGGCGTGCGCGGCATGCGCGTGGGCGGCAAGCGTCAGCTGGTGGTGCCGCCGAAGCTGGGCTACGGCGACATCGGCAGCGCGCCGGTGATTCCGCGCATGGCCACGCTGGTCTTCGACGTGGAGCTGGTGGGCCTGCCAGCGCCGTCGCCAGCTGGAGTGCGGTGATGGAGCTGGAGCCGATCCGCATCGTCATGCCCGAGGAGCTGGCGTTCGAGCGACCGCGTGAGGGCACGTACGGCGCGTACTACCAGCAGTACATCGATCTCGTGCCGGACGGCGACCTGCGTCGCCTGCTGCCGGTGATCTTCGATGCCGACTTCCGCGCGATGCGCACCATCACGCCGGAACAGGAGCTGTATCGCTACGCGCCGGACAAGTGGTCGATTCGCGAGGTGGTGGGGCACATGTGCGACACGGAGCGAGTGTTCAGCTACCGCGCGATGTGCATTGCCCGCGGTGACCAGACGCCATTCCCGTCATTCGACGAGAACCGCTACGCCAGCGTCGCCCGCTACGACGACATTCCCCTCGAGCTGATACTCGGCGAACTGATGGCGGTGCACGCAGCGACGATCCTGCTGTTCGAGAACATGTCGGACGCCGCATGGAATCGCGTCGGCACGGCGTCAGACACGCCGGTTGGCGTGCGTTCGCTGGCGTACCTGTGCGCCGGTCACGAACTGCATCACATGAACATTCTGAAGGAGCGGTACGGGGTCATGGATTTCTGACTCGTTCTCTGCGGCTTGAACGGCAACTGCAACTGCAATTGCAACTCCCATCACACGGAGACGCGGAGTCGCGGAGCACTGCCACTGCCACTGCAACTCTTTTCACGCAGAGGTAACGAAGCAACGGAGGTAACAAGAGGGCTTTGGGAACTGCGCTCACGAGACGCTGTTTCCAAAGCCCTTTTGCACTTCCTCTGCTGCTTCGTTGCTCTGCGTGAAAAGAGTTGTCGTCGCGGTCTTTTCCGTGTCTCCGCGGCTCCGTGTGAGCGGAGTTTTGTTGCGCGACGCACCGATGCCGCGACGTACGCACGACAGGAGTATCAGAGCGAGTCGAGCAGGTCGTCGATGGCCTTGGTATCGGCTTCGTCCAGCGGACCGCCGACGATGATCTTCTGCAGGATGTCGACTGCCTCGGCCGCCAGATCGTCGTTGTGCTTGCGATCACTTTCGAAGCGCACGATGTGGCCAAGCAACACCGTTTCGAGGCGACTGCGTTCTCCGTTTTCCTCGGATTGGCCGAACAGTTCCACGTCGTCCCCGTCCTCGTTGGACGTGTTGAGCGAACGCTCGTAGCTGGGGACACTCTCCTTCCACGGTTCGTCGGCGGAATCGGAGTCCTTCAGCTTGTCGGGCGGCACCAGTGCGAACAGGCGGCACTGCAGGCCTGGTTCCTCCTCGTACGCGAAGAGGCCCAGCGTCACCGGGTCGGCGAACAGGTCCAGACGCAGCAGGTGCTGGATGGCTTCGTCGGCCATGGCGCAGCGGGCGACCAGGCGTTCGCCGATGAACGCGCCAAGGCACACGCCTTCGGGGGCGCGCTCGTCTTCCATCCGCTGGACCTTGATCGGGATGGTGGTCGTGGTGGTGACGAACACCGCGGGACGCTCATCGTCACCGCTCCCTTCACCGTCGAACGGGTCGGCCCCATCGGGGCGCTCATCTGCGTCGTCTTCGAACATGTCGGAAGATAACCGCCTCTTGGAAGGCCACTCAGGATTCTGCGGAGGGAATGTCCGACGGTTCCAGCTTGTCGAGCGCACGACCGAGCACGCGCGCGAGACCGAGCCACTCCATCGCGACGATCGCGAGCGAAATGATCAGCGCCGCGGCGCCCACCACCGGTACCGGCAGGTGTGAACCCAGCAGCAGCCACATTCCCCAGCCTGCGCCCGCCGGCACGACGAGCAGCAGCGACAACGTGGCCAGGATGCCGATCAGCGTGATGTAGACCTGCCCGACCACCGATGCGCCGCCGGTGGACGCGCCGCCCTGATTGAGCGGCACCCAGGCGGGCAGCCAGAGCGCCACGGCGTTGTACAGCGTGATGTGCAAAAGGTTTATGCCGCCCACAGCCAGCACACCTCCCAGCATGGCAAAGGCGAGACCAACGTTGCCCAGCGGCCCGCCGATGCTACGCAAGAGGATGAACATCGGGAGGGCGAACAGCAGCGCCATGCCCGCGGTCGTAATCGCTGCGGCGGTGAGGATCTCCGTGGCGACGATGCTGTGCGCCGGGATCGGCACAGTCTTGAGGAAGGCCAGGTGTGCCAGGTCGTGCCGCAGGTCGAGGCGGAACCAGGCCGGCGCGGTGAGGATCGCAGCGACGAAGACGCTGGTGAAGGTCGTGATGAACGCGGCACGCATCGCACCGCCCTGCTGCTCGTAGGCGCCGGTCTCGCGACCGGAGACGATCGCAATGATCACGACGATGATGACCGCAATGACCAGCGCACGCGGCCGGAAGGTGCGCACCGCCGCCGTGACGTTCTTCCAGGCGAGTGCGAAGACTGGACGGCCGTGCAGTGCGAGCTCCCAACGGAAGCGCGACGGTGTGAGCCGGGTGAGCGACCCGCCGCGGCGCATGCGTGCGACGCGATCGGCGAAGCGAGCGCTGGAGCCGACGGCAAGTTCCTCGAAGGGTTGCGGGTCTCGCAGGATCCAGAGGTAGTGCACGGCCAGGACGCCGAGTGCAGCCGGCATCGCACGAAGCCAGGTCGATGCGCCTCCCGTGAAGGCGGGTGTGGTCACGGCACGCACGGGCCAGAGCAGTGCGTGCATCATCGGGTCCGCCAGCAGCGCCTGCATCGCGATGCGGCCGGCGGGGAGCCGGTCGATGACGCGGCTCGTGTCGTAGGTGGCGAGCGCCACGTAGTCGCGCCAGGCGGTGATGGCCTGCGGTGCAGCGCGCACGACGGCGGCGACGAGTGCCAGCAGGAAGAGCACCGCGATTGTCTTCGCGACCGGACGCCGCCGCGGCACATCCGGCGCATGCGTTCGCGCCAGCGTCGCGCCCAACCGGTGCAGCGAGATAGTGGTGAACATGACCCAGAGCCCCACCGCGCGGAGCACGCCCGGCAGGTCGCCTCCGGCACGTCGGAGCAGCAGTGTCCAGATGAGCACCTGCACCAGCAGCACGGCCTGCACCGAGAAGAGCCGTGCCTGGACCAGTGTCCGGCGCTTCACCGGTGCCGGAAAGAGGAAATGGATCTCGGCCGGGCTGAAGGCGAGGGCGTTCTCGCTGGGTGTCGCGAGCCACCAGGCGCCGAGCGCGAGGCTGAGGCCCACGATCGCGATCAGCTGACGGATGTCCACGAAGTCGGCGCCCACCGTCACGGTGTCGCGCGTCGCGGGTGAGAACACGAGTGAGGCGAGGTAGGCAAGCATCGCGAGCGCGCCGATCACGTAGCGTGGCTGACGGAGGCGTCGCAGCTGCTGAAGCATGCGGTTGCGCCAGCTTCTCGAGTACAGGAACCAGAGCGCGCTGCCTGGGCGCGCGGCAGATGGTATCACGCCGTGCGTCCGGCGGGTGTCGCGTCGTCGATGAGTGCGATGAAGAGGTCTTCGAGCGAGGCGGTCGCCAGTTCCGGACGCAATGCGCGCAACTCAGCGATGGTGCCGAGTGCGGCGACCTCGCCGCGGCGCAGCAGCAGCACGCGGGTGCACAGCTCCTCCACGAGGTTCAACAGGTGCGAACTGAGGATCACCGACGTTCCGCGCTCGGCGCGTCGCCGGATGGTGTCCTTCATGCGCCGGATGCCGGCTGGATCGAGCCCAGTGAGCGGCTCGTCGAGGATCAGGACAGCCGGGTCGTGCAGCAGGGCGGCGGCGACCGAGAGCTTCTGCTTCATGCCGCGCGACAGCTCGCTGGGCAGGACGCCGCTTTTCTCGGTGAGCTCCATCTCGGCCAGCAGCTCGGGAATTCTGGCTGCGGCGTCCGGCACGCCGTACAGACGCGCGGTGAAGCGCAGGTGCTCCTCCACCGTCAGGTAATCGAAGAGGTGCGGCTCGTCCGGGATGAAGGCGAGGCGTCGCTTTGCCTCGACCGGTGCCACGGCGAGATCGAAACCCGCGATGCTCAGCGTGCCGGTCGTGGGGCGCAGGATGCCGGCCAGTGCGCGCAGCGTCGTGGTTTTCCCCGCACCATTGGGGCCGACCAACCCGAGAATTTCTCCTTGCGGCACATCAAGATTCAGCCCCCGTACGGCCGATACTGCTCCATAACGCTTGCTGAAGTCGCGGACCTGGATTGCAGCTGGCGCGTTTGACGGGACGACGAATTCCGGAGTGACTTCTCGAGATAGCATTCGTCGAACGGTGGCAGTGCCCGAAGGCACAGGCAAGTCCTGCGTTCGACCGTACGATACCGACCCCATCCACGAAACATGCCGGCCCGCCCACCTGCGGTACCGGACCCGTCCCGCCTGCAGCCCTGCCCATGTCTGACGCCATCGTAGCTCGTCAACCAATCTTTGATGACCGGCAGAAGCTGGTCGGCTTCGAGCTGCTGTACCGGCATGCCGAGGATGCAACGTCTGCCAGCGGTGCCACGCCGACCGTGATGGCCTCGAGTACGGTGGTGCAGGCCGTGCTGGGCATCGGGCTCGAACGGCTGACCGAGGGCGAGCGTGTCTGGATCAACCTCTCGCGCGACCTCATTGTGGATCGGACCTGGGAGCTGCTCGATTCGTCGGCAGTCGTGCTCGAGATCCTGGAGTCGGTCGAACCCGATGTCGAGGTGATCGAGGCGATCGCGGACGCGCGGAAGAAAGGCTACCAGATCGCGCTCGATGATTTCGAGTGGAACGAGAAGTGGGTGCCGCTGCTCGAGATCGTGCACATGGTAAAGGTGGATGTGCAGGGCAAGACGATGGAGGAGCTGAAGCACATCGTCGCGAAGCTGAAGATGTTCAAGGTGAAGCTGCTCGCGGAGCGCGTCGAGACGGACGCAGTGCGTTCGAACTGCGCTGCGATCGGCTTCACGCTGTTTCAGGGTTATTTTTACTGCCAGCCGGAAACGGTGGTGAAGCGCGATTTGTCGGCGGGTGAATCGAGCGCGCTGCAGTTGCTGAACCTGGTGCGCAACGAGAAGACGGCGACCAGCCAGGTGGAGCAGGCGATCAAGCGCGATCCGGCGATGACCTTCAAGCTGCTGCGCATCGTCAACAGTGCGGCGATGGGGTTCACGGGCATCGAGTCGATTCCGCATGCGCTGCGCCTGCTGGGTCGCACGCAGCTGGAACGGTGGCTGACGCTGCTCGTCATGGCCAGCTTCTCGTCTGGCGGCGCACGCCAGCGCGAGCTGTTCAAGCTGAGCCTGACTCGCGCGCGCCTGTTGGAGCTGATGAGTGACAAGGACGATCGCGACCAGCGGTTCCTCGTGGGGATGTTTTCCATGCTGCATGTGCTGCTGCAGTCGCCGATGAAGAACGTGATTGCGACGCTGCAGCTGTCGGAGTCGGTGTCGCAGGCGCTGCTGGAGCGTGCCGGTCCGCATGGTCCGCTGCTGGCCGGCCTGGAGGCGTACGAGGTGGGCGACTGGGATCGCGTGGAGCAGGTGACGGGCAACGACGACCGGGCCCTGATTCAGATCGCGGCGCACTATCCGGCAGCGCTGGGGTGGGCGATCGAGCAGGTGAAGTCGACGGCGTGATGGTGCTGCGGTGCGCGGGTGTGATGGCAATGGCGCGCGACACTGGCTCATGGAGCGGTGTCGTGCGCCTTTCTGCAGTCGGGTACAGCGCGTGCTGCGTGCTGCGCGGTCATTCGGGGGTCATTGCGTGCTCGAACGGCATGACACCCATCACACCGAGCCGCGGCGTCGCGCGCGGTTGCAGCGATTTTGGAATACATGGGCACTGGTAAAACCCATCACACGGAGACGCGGAGCCACGGAGTCGAGTGCGGTTGCGGCGATCTGCAAACGCTCGTGCATTTTCGGCAACTGTGAGGAACTGCGTCTTGCGCACGCTTTTTCAAAAGCCATCTGCAGCTCCGTGTGACGCGGTGCCCCGCAACGCACATGGATGCGCGGACGTCCGCGCGCGGCGCGTCGAATGCGCGCTGAGCTCTCCGCGGCTCCGTGCCTCCGTGTGAGAGGTGTTCGCAGTTCGCGCACGCGATGCTGCATGAATCATCGCACAGGATGCTCGGTGTCTCGGTCTGAGGCACGAGCCGTTCGCGCACGCGATGATGCATGAATCATCGCACAGGATGCTCGGTGTCCCAGTATGAGGAACGAGCCGTTCGCGCACGCGCCGCTGGATCGTGCACGCCGAACTTTCGAGGCTCCGTCTGTCTGCGGCCACGGCGTCCGCAGGCGAGCGACGGCGGGCGACGGCGGGCGGAGTTCAGCCCTTCGCGGGCGGCGGGGCGCCGGGTACTTCGAGCGAGTCGGCCGGCGTGTTCTCGTTTTCGAGCGCGCGGAACGGCAGGAAGATCGAGATGCGCCGGTTCGTGG
>JACMPK010000135.1 GCA_014377535.1 Gemmatimonadaceae bacterium | reverse complement strand
GGGCGCGGGGCCGAGGGGAGGCCAAGCCCCACTCCGAGGGGGGGACCGCCCGGGAGGCCCATGCCCCGGTCCGTTCTGTGTCTGTAGGTGTGTTCGCGTGTGCGCACGCCCGGTTGGTGGCGATCAGATCGTATCGGTGATTGGGGAATCTGGGCGACGAATCACTGGGTCAGAGCAGGGACCAAGGGGTCAGAGATCCTGATCCCCCCACGATCAACGGGGTCACATCCTGCTCTGAGCAAGGGGCGAGGAATCCTGCTTCCGGAGCAAGATTGCCGATTCTTGAAGAGCAAGATTTCTGATCCCTTGCCGGACCGGAGCAAGATCGCTGACCCCATGCCCTACGTATGCCAGACCAACACCTTGCTGGACCGCGTGCTGGACCGACTCCATGCTGATCCCGTGCTCGGATCTTCGCGAAGGCGTGAACGCGTGTCTACGGGTTCGCCTGGATAATCTGCATTGACACGATTTCGTAGCGAATCTTCAGTCTGCCCCTTCCGCGTGCATTTTTGACGCATGACACAGCACTCCCTCGCTCGATTGCTCCAGGCCGCCGCCGTCGTCGGCGCGCTCGCTGGCTGCAAGGCCGCCGGCCCCGAAAAGCTTGTCGAGGGCAGGGACGCGCCGCGGCTTCCGACTGGCGCTCGTCTCGACCCCGCCGGTCCCCGAACGAATGTCGGCGCGCTGCCGCTGGCGGCGGTTCTCTCGCCCGATTCATCGCATATCCTGCTGCTGCTGAATGGATGGCGTCAGCAGGGCGTGCAGGTGGTGAACCGGACGTCAGGCGCCGTGACGCAGACGCTGGATCAGCCGGCGGCATTCATCGGGCTGACGTTCGCTCCTGATGGTCGCACACTGTACGCGTCGGGCGGCAACACCGACGCGATCTATCGCTATGACTGGGCATCGTCGAGGCTGACGCTGCGCGATTCCATCATCGTGCGTGAACGGCCCAGCCCACGCAGCAGCGGCACCAGTTATCCGGCCGGCATCGCCACCAGCCGCGATGGCCGGTTGCTGTATGTGGCCGAGAACCTTGCCGACTCGCTCGCCGTCATCGACTTGTCCACTGGCCGCGTGACACAGCGGCTCGGGGCGGGGCGCTACCCGTACGGCGTGGTCGTGAACAACGATGGCACCGTGTACGTGTCCAGCTGGGGCACGCAGCAGGTGCACGTGTACACGCCGGACGGTGCGCGGCTGCGCGATCGCAAGCCGATCGACGTGGCTCGACATCCATCCACGATGCTTCTGAATGCCGACGGCACGCGACTGTTCGCGACGTCGGCCTCGACGGACGCGATCAGCGTGATCGATACACGCAGCAACGCAGTGGTCAGCACGCTGCGCGACCCGACCCCTGCCAATCTGGGCCAAGGGAGTACACCGATCGGCATGTTGCTCTCGCGCGACGGCACGCAGCTGTACGTGACGGAGGGCGACAACAATGCAGTCGCGCTCTTCACACTCAGCGCGCGCACGGCCGGCACGGGCAGTGGCACGCGTGACTCGCTGCTCGGCCGCGCACCGGTTGGCTGGTATCCATCAGCACTGCTGCAGGTGGGCGACACGCTGCATGTGGTCGACGCCAAGGGTCGCGGCACCGCGCCGAACCCGAAGCTTCCGCAGCCTGGCGCGACGGGCAGGCCCGAGGACCGCGCGAACAGCTATACGTCGGGCCAGATCAACGGTACGATCACGAAGCTCGCACTCGCGCAGTTCGCATCACCATCGCTCGCGGCACTGTCGGGACGCGTGGCGCGCGCGAACAATTGGGATGCACCGTCCGTGCGCAGCGGCATGCCGCCGATCACGCATGTGATCTACGTGATCAAGGAGAACCGCACCTACGACCAGGTGCTCAGCGACCTGCCGGCGGGTGACGGCGACACGACGTTGCTCTTCTTCCCGCGCCGCATGTCGCCCAATCATCACGCACTTGCCGAGCGCTTCGGCCTGTACGATCGCTTCTTCGTGAACGCGGAAGTCAGTGCCGATGGGCACAACTGGAGCACGGCGGCATACACCACCGATTACACGCAGAAGACCGTGCCGTCGAACTACTCGGGACGTGGCCGCTCGTACGACTACGAAGGCACCAATCGTGGCCGCGTGCCGTCGGACGACGATGACGACGACGTGGCAG
This sequence comes from Gemmatimonadaceae bacterium, assembly GCA_014377535.1. Lineage (GTDB taxonomy): Bacteria > Gemmatimonadota > Gemmatimonadetes > Gemmatimonadales > Gemmatimonadaceae > JACMLX01. The sequence goes on along the minus strand of JACMPK010000135.1, from coordinate 6,532 downwards.
AGCCGGCAAAGGGCTATCTCTGGGATCTTGCGAAGCGAAAGGGCATCACCTTTCGCAACTTCGGCGAGTTCGTCGTGCCGGATGGTGCGACAGGCACCGCGCCCGAGGGCTATCGCGGCGTGAAGCCGTTCCTCGTGGCGAACACCAGTCGCGAGTTTCCGGGTTACAACCTCGATATCCAGGACCAGCGGCGTGCCGATATCTGGATCAAGGAGCTGAACGGCTGGGTTGCAGCGGGCGAGATGCCGCAGCTGCAGATCGTCAGGCTGCCGAATGACCACACACATGGTGCATCCGCCAACAAGCCGACACCGCAGGCGCACATGGCGGACAACGATCTCGCGCTTGGCCGCATGGTGGAGGCGGTCTCGAAGACGAAATTCTGGGCCAGCACCGCGATTTTCGTGCTCGAGGACGATGCGCAGAATGGGCCGGATCATGTGGACTCGCATCGCTCGCTGCTCTTCGTGGTGTCGCCATGGGCGATGTCCGAAGCGCAGCATCGCTTCGTGAACACCACTGATGTGATCGCGACCATGGAGGCACTCCTCGGCCTCGATGCACTGTCACCGTATGATCATTATGGTCGACCACTGCGCGAGATCTGGCGCAGCGCACCGGATGTGCGCCCGTATGTCGCGCTCGTACCGAGTACGCCGTTGACCGATCGCAATCCGGCGCGCGGCACCGGCGCGATCGAGTCGCGCAAGCTGGACCTGCGCTACGAGGACGTGGCGGAGGAGGATGCATTCAACCGCATCCTCTGGCATGCAATCAAGGGCACGAAAGTGCCGTACCCCGGGCCGAAGCGCATGTCGGCCGCGGAGGTCGTGCGCAGCTGGTGACGCCTTATGGCGCCACCTCGTGGAACTGCAGCGTGGTCACGCGATCCACCGTCCAGCGCTGCGCCCACTCGCTCTCGAACAGGATCACGGCATTGCCTGACGCATCGTAGATGCGCAGGCGGCCGGGCTCAGCGGCCAGTCGGTCAATGTCGGCCTCCGTACCCGTCACCCAGCGCGGATAGCGCGCACTGATCGGCTCCAGCTTGCAGCGCACGCCGTACTCGTGCTCGAGGCGGTGCAGCATCACGTCGAACTGCAGCACGCCGACTGCGCCGACGATCGGTGTGGGTCCCACGACATCGCTTTGCGATGTGTAGAATACCTGAGCCGCGCCCTCTTCCGTGAGCTGCCGCAGTCCGGCGTCCAGCTGCTTGCGCTTGATCGGATCCTTCAGCACGACGCGCGCGAAGTGCTCGGGCGGGAAGCGCGGAATGTCACTGAACTCGAGCTTCTCGCCTTCCGTCAACGAGTCGCCGATGCGCAGGTTGCCGCGATCCATGATGCCGATCACGTCACCGGGCCATGCTTCCTCGATGATGGTGCGTTCGCGCGCCATGAACTGCTGCGGGGCGTTGAGGCGTACGGTCTTTCCGGTGCGCACGTGCAGCGCCGGCATGCCCGCCTCGAACTTGCCCGAGCAGACGCGCACGAACGCAATGCGGTCGCGGTGCTTGGGGTCCATGTTTGCCTGGATCTTGAACACGAAGCCCGTGAACTCCTCCTGCGTCGGCTCGACTGACCCGATCGTCGATTCACGCGGTGTCGGTGCCGGCGCCAGTTCCAGGAACTCACGGAAGAACGGCTCGACGCCGAAATTCGTCAGTGCGCTACCGAAGAATATCGGTACCAGCGCACCGGACAGGATCTCGTCGTGATCGAACGGATGGCCTGCGGCGTCCAGCAGCTCCAGGTCATGCCGCAGCTGCTGGTGGGCCTCCGGGCCGAGGAGATCTACCATGTCGGGACTGTCCAGTCGGCCCTCGTGGCCGGTGGCGCGCTTGGCGCCATGGTCGTCGCTGCGATCGAACAGGTAGACCAGCTCCTTGCGACGATCGTACACGCCCACGAATGAGCCATCGCGGTGAATTGGCCACGTGACGGGATGACAGTTGATGCCGAGGTCCGTCTCCACGTCGCTGATCAGCTTCAACGGATCCTCACCAACGCGGTCGCACTTGTTGACCAGCGCGAAGATCGGCATGCGGCGACGCTTGCAAACCTGAAACAGCTGCCGCGTGCGATCCTCCACGCCTTTGCGGTTGTCCAGCAGCATCATCGCGCTGTCCGCGGCCACCAGCGTGCGATACGTGTCCTCCGAAAAGTCCTCGTGGCCCGGTGTATCGAGGAGATTGATGTGATACCCCGCCCAGTTGAACTGCATCACGCTGGACGTGACGGAGATGCCGCGCTCCTGCTCAAGCGCCATCCAGTCGGACGTCGCGTGTCGCTGGGCACGACGAGCCTTCACCGAGCCTGCCAGATGAATTGCACCACCGTAGAGCAGCAGCTTCTCGGTGAGCGTCGTCTTGCCGGCGTCAGGGTGACTGATGATGGCGAATGTCCGGCGTCGCTCGATCGTGCTGGCGATGACGGCAGATGTGGTGATGACAGACATCGAATCTCGACTCGAGGTGACGGACCGTACGTCGGTCGTGGCCCAAAGATACCAGTCCCGGCCCAGTCTGGCGCATGTGTGGCCCGATCGTCATGCAGGCGCTGCGGCGGTCCTGACGCCGCATTGAAGCGGTGTGCACGTCGGCGGGGCGACGCGGGTGCATGTGACAGCTTGCGCGTGACAGGATGCAGCAGATCCTGAGCCCCCGCCCGCGGCACCGTACAGAACTTCACGCGAATCCTCGAGAGCAATCGTCGCTGGTCAGCCGGGTTGTTGCGTGATGATCCAAATTTTTTCACGGATCGCGATTCGTCGCAACAACCGCACTTTCTCTGGATCGGGCGCTCCGACAGTCATGTGCCTGCCGAGACGCTGACCGGCGTGCTCCCGGGGAAGATGTTCGTGCACGGGAACATCGGAAACCAGGTCTGGGAGACGGACATGAACCTGGTGTCCGTGGTGCACAATGCGGTGGACCGCGCAGCTGATTACGCACGACGGAGACGCCGCAGTGCGGCAAACGTCCGTCTTTCCGCCCTGCCGCGGTTGACCATCATCTCGATCTCGTCTAGGTTATCGAGTCTGTTCCGTGCCGCCCCCACCCCCGGGAGGCGATTCACGTAGATGTCGGGGTCCGAACACTCAGAGGCAATGCCTACCATCAATCAGCTCGTCCGCCGGTCCCGCAAGGACGTGGTGGAGAACAGCAAGTCGCCGGCGCTCAAGTCGAATCCGTTCAAGCGTGGCGTCTGCACGCGCGTGTACACGACAACGCCGAAGAAGCCGAACTCGGCGCTCCGCAAGGTCGCCAAGGTCCGCCTGACGAACCAGATCGAGATCATCGCGTACATCCCGGGTGAAGGCCACAACCTGCAGGAGCACTCGATCGTGCTCGTGCGCGGTGGTCGTGTGAAGGACCTGCCGGGCGTACGCTACCACATCGTACGCGGTTCGCTCGACGCCTCGGGCGTGAACGGCCGCAATCAGAGCCGTTCCAAGTACGGCACCAAGAAGCCGAAGCCGGGCCAGGCCGCCGCGGCCGCCGGCAAGGGAGGCAAGAAGAAGTGAGCCGCCGCAAAAAGTCAGTCAAGCGCATCATCCTGCCTGATGCACGCTACGACAGCCAGACTGTCAGCAAATTCATCAACAATCTGATGCTGCAGGGCCGCAAGGCCACATCGGAGAAGATCTTCTACGCCGCGATGGACTTGGTCGAGGCTCGCACCAGCCAGCCGGGCGTGAACATCTTTAAGCAGGCGCTCACCAATTTGAAGCCTGTCGTTGAGGTGAAGAGCCGCCGCGTCGGTGGTGCGACGTATCAGGTGCCGGTCGAAGTTCGCCCGGATCGGCGTACGGCACTCGCCATGCGCTGGTTGATCAGCTACTCGCGCGATCGCAACGAGAAGTCGATGCCGGAGCGTCTGGCCGCTGAAGTCATCTCCGCCAGCAAGGGTGAAGGCAACGCGATAAAGAAGAAGGAAGACACGCACCGCATGGCCGAGGCCAACAAGGCCTTTGCGCACTACCGCTGGTAGTCGTTGCGTCTGCTGCATATGGAACGCCTCCCGGTCTCACCGGGGGGCGTTCTGTGTTGGTGCCGGCGCTCAGGTTCATGCACGTGGCTGACTCTTCCGCCGCGCGATCGACTGGGTCGTGACACGTCCCGCTTGCGTCCCTGCCTCATATTCCCGACCGTTCTGCATGACTCGACTCACATTCTCGCGCTCCGCCGCCGTCGCGCTCATCATCGCCGCGTGCCTTGCCACTGCGGACTCCGGCGCGCAGGCCGACCCGCGCACATGGCCCGAACGTGCCATCCGTCGCGACATTCCGATGACCGACGCGATCCGCGCCGCGCACGCCGCCGGCACTCGTGACTCCACGGGACGTCCCGGCGCGAAGTATTGGCAACTGCGCACCGACTATACCATTCGCGCGCGGCTCGATGTGCCGGCACAGCGATTGAGCGGGTTCGAGACGATCACGCTGCACAACGACAGTCCCGATCCATTGTCGCAGATCGCGCTGCGTCTCGACGCGAACCACTTCATCGGCACCAACCCCCGCGCTCTGCCGTGGGTGCCGGCGCAACTCACCGACGGCATGGTGGTGACTGCGATGCGCGTCAACGGTACGCCGGTGTCGCTCGATGCCGCTCCGCCGCCGCGCAACCAGCCGCTGACCGCACCGATTGCGATCAACCTGCGCTCCACGCTGGCCCGCGTGCTCCTTGCCACCGCGATAGCGCCGCGCACGACGGCCACGATCGAGATCGAGTGGAATCATGCCATCCCCGGTGGCCCTGGCTCCGGGCACCGAATGACACAGCGCTGGGCCGACTCGCTCTTTCAGCCGACACAGTGGTTTCCACGCATCGCTGTCTATGACGACCTGCGGGGATGGGATCCCGAGCAGTACCTCGGCCCCTCGGAGTTCTACAACAACTTCGGCCGGTTCGACGTGAAGCTCGATGTGCCAGCCGGGTGGCTCGTGAGCGGCACGGGATTGTTGCAGAATCCGGCTGAGGTGTTGACGGCTGCAGCGCGCGCTCGACTCGCCATCGTGCTGTCCAGCGACTCCGTCACCACCATCGTCGGACCCGACGAAATCGGCCCCGGCCGCGCGACGGCCGCAGGCGATCGGCTCGTCTGGCACATGGTCGCCGATAGCGTGAACGACTTCGCATGGGCAACCGCGCGGAAATTCGTCTGGCAGGCGACGCGTGCTGCGATACCGGGCAAGGGTTACGTGCCGGTGCATCAATTCTTCCTGCCCGGTCGCGCACCGCTTTTCGCCAGCGCGCTGACGACGACGCGACATGCCCTCGAGTTCTACTCCGGACTCTGGTTCCCGTATCAGTTCCCGCAACTCACGCTGCAGGATGGTCCGAGCGCCGGCATGGAATACCCCATGGTCATCAACAGCAACGTCGGTGCGGCCGATCACGAGACGGGCCATCAGTGGTGGCCCATGGTCGTGAGCAACAACGAGACGTGGTATGGCTGGATGGATGAAGGCTTCAACCAGTACATGAACATCCTGTCGGCTGCGGACAAGGCGCAGCGCACGCCGAATCTGGATGTGCTGGGCCAGTCATACGGACAGACCAGCGGCAGCGAGAGCGAATCGCCGATGATGTGGAACGCGAACTTTGCCGGCCCGTCGTACAGTTTCACGACGTATGGCAAGGCGCCGCTCATGCTGTCCATGCTCGGTGGCGTGGTCGGCGACAGCGCGGTGCAGCGTGCGCATCGCGAATGGGCACGGGCATGGATGTTCAAGCATCCGTCGCCATGGGACTACATGTTTTTCATGAACAAGGCGCTCAATCGCGATCTCGGATGGTTCTGGAACGCGTGGCTGTTCACGACCGACCGGGTGGACGGCAGCATCACGCAGATGCAGGTGAAGGGCGACCGCACCACGGTCACCGTGCGGCAGGAGGGCCAGATGCCGTCGCCGGTCGTGTTGCGCGTTCGCTTTGCATCTGCCGGACCGGCAATCCGCCGCATGTCCAATGCGGTCATGCAGGACAGCGTGACCGCGATCGTCACCTTCCCCGTGGAGGTGTGGTTCAGTGGACGCCGCACCTACGATGCGGTGCTGCAGTTCGGCAAGCGTCCCATTGATGAAGTGCTCCTCGATCCGGGCTGTCGCTTTCCTGATCGCGAGCTTGCGGACAACGTCTGGCCCCGCCGACCCGTCGCGACGACAAGCGCCTCGGGCGCCAAGCCCTCAACTCTCTGCACACGATGACGCCGTTCCGACACATCCGCCGATCATCCTTTCGCGTCTTGACGGCGCTGTTGACCATCGCCCTGCCCACCGCACTGTTCGCGCAAACGGCAATGTTGTTGCGACCCGCACGCGTGTTCGACGGCAGCGGAAGCGCGCCGGTGAGCGGCGTGGTGGTGCTGGTACAGAACGGCCGCATCACCGCCGTCGGCACGCCGGCTATGGTGAAGGCGCCGTCGGATGCGGTGGTCGTCGACCTGCCGGGCATGAGGCTGATGCCGCGCATGATCGGTCTCCACCCGCACGTGCTGCTGCACCCGTACAACGAGACGAACTG
>JACMPK010000134.1 GCA_014377535.1 Gemmatimonadaceae bacterium | reverse complement strand
CGCGGCGGTCCGGCGTGGCCGGTCGGCGCTGCACTGCAGGTGATCACCAGCGTCAGGGCCGGCGGGCAGCGTACCCTCATCCGTCGCGAGACGACCATTGATGCCACGTCCTGATTTGTGTACGTCGGCGCTGCGCGTGCCGGTGGCGTTGCTGGCGCTGGCGTTGGCCGGTTGTGGCCGCGGCGACAAGCCGGCACCCACTCCGGAGGAGCGCGCGCGTCACAAGGCCGGCATTGCCGCCGCGGCGCAGGACCGGATGGTACTGCAATACCTCGTGAAGGACGCCGAGGCCGTCAATGTGCGGCTCGGGACGCTGCGTCGCGAGTCGGCGGGATTCATGACGGGTGACACGAGCGTCATCTGGTTCGGCTACTTCGCCGGCGACACGCTGGTGGTGCTCGACGAGACGCGTCGTGGACCCGTCGGCGTGGAAGAAAGCGCGCGGTACCTGTTCCGCGATACCACGCTGCACTACGTGGCGCTGGACCGCATCCAGACCTCCGGCACGCCGACGCCGATTCGCGTGCGCCTTGCATTCGGATACGACTCGACCGGCAGGCTCTCGGCGACGTCGAAAAACGTGAACGATGCCGCGGTGCCCCTGGACACGGCGGTCGACGTGTCGAGGATTGCAATGCGGGCCGTCGCGCTTCGTGCGCGTGTGCAGCAACGCGCGACGGAGCCCGTCGCGCGCTGAGCACGACTGGTGCGCGTATCGTGCCGCGTGCGCCGGCGATGTTACCGGCGCTGGCGCTTCAGCATGTCGATCTGCGCCTCGACCACCTTGAAGCGACGGTCCTCGAGATCGTAGGCGCGCGCGGCGCGCGTGCGGAGCGCCTGCAGCCAGCGGCTGCTGAGTTCCTCGAACGCTGTGCGTTGCGACGCATCGTCCGGCAGCACCTGCTCGCGTCGCTCCGCGATCGCGAGCTCCGCATCGGCCGCGCGCACCGAGGTGTCGAGAAATTCGCGGTGAATGCGCGCTTCTTCAGCCTGTACCGTGCGCAGGTCCATGCGCCCCTCGATCAGGTGGATCGCGCGTTCCAGCCGAAGCTTGTCGGCCTGCGCTGCGGTGCGGTCACTTTCGCTCTTGTCCTTCTTCGCCTGCTTCTCGCGACTGATCGCCGACGACAACGCGCTCTTCACCTCGCCGATGTTCGCCTTCATGCGTGCCGCCTGATCGCGAAGTATCGCCCAGCGGTTCTCGGACTCGCGAAGTTCGCCGAGAATTCGGTCGCGATCGGCGCGCACCACATTGGTCGCCCGGGGCGCCGGCAGCGGTTCCGTGGTATCGGCAGCAGCGGCAGGGGGCGCGCTGACGACTGCCGGCGGCAGAACAGGGACAGTTTGCTGCGCCCGCACCGCGCCGGCGGGCAACAGGAGCGCCAGCGCAAAATGCGCGGCACGTGGACCAGGGATGCTGTGGTGCATGATGTCGGGCATGAGAATGAAGTGCACCGCGGGGTGAGCCGCGCACCGCAAAGATAGTCCGCGACGTCCGACAGGTTCCACGAGGGCGTGCGCAGCATTCGTGCACCAGCGCTCGTGCGGCGGAACAGGGTCGGCGTCGCCACGCGTTCACTGAGAATGGCCGGATCATTCCTCACCGCCGACTGGCGGCACCTGTTGTTCGTGAATCACGAGGTGGATCGCGCGCTGGTGCAGCGCTTCGTGCCGGCCGGGACGGAGCTCGACCTGCTGGATGGGCGCGCGCTGGTGAGCATCGTCGCATTTCGCTTCCTGAACACGCGCATTCTGGGCGTGCCGGTACCGCTGCACCGGAATTTTGACGAGGTGAACCTGCGTGCGTACGTGCGCCGGAAGGAGAACGGCTCCTGGAAGCGCGGCGTGGTGTTCGTGCGCGAGCTGGTGCCGCGTCCGGCAATCGCGTGGACGGCGCGCCTCGCCTACAACGAGCCGTATCGCGCAGTGCGCATGCGACACCGGATCAGCATGGATCAGGCGACGGGCGGCAGCCTGCAGTACGCATGGCGGCAGCAGGGTCGCTGGCATTCGGTGAGCGGACAGGTTTCCGGTGCGCCGCGGCCCATCGACCCGCAGAGTCACACGGGCTTCATCACCGAGCACTATCTGGGCTACACGCCGCAACGGTCCGGACGCACGGTCGAATACCGGGTTCGGCACCCGCGCTGGAACGTGTGGGAGGGCGCGACGACGGAGTTTCGCTGTGACGTCGCGTCCGTCTACGGTGTCGACTGGGTGACGGCGCTCGCCGGTGCGCCATACTCGGCCTTCGTCTGCGACGGTGCACCAGTCGGTATTTCCTTTCCGCGTACGTTGCCGATCGACTGATTCCTCGTGCGCAGCAGTGTGCGCGCCACGCCTTCACATGGTCACGCAGAACCTGTGGGAGGATTGGCATGCTGCCGTGCCGCGACCAACGACATTGATTTCTTTTTGTGCCGTACGTTCCTGCCCGCGACACGGACATTCTTGATCATGCCCTCGGTTCTTCCCTTTCAGCGGCAGTTCTGCATTGCGGATGCGTCTCGTTTCGTCGCCGGATCTGCCTTGTGAGACCCTCGGGCGCCCGGTTCCTGTTGCGCATGTTCGGTCTGCTGCTTCTCATGTTGCTGGTCGAATTCGTTGCGTTCGTGCTTTACCGCGATGCAGGCATGAGCCGGCTGCCATGGGTACCGGTGAGCGTCGGTCTGGCGGCACTTGGCGGATACGACACGGTGAAGCGCATGCCGCTGGTCTGGGGCGCGTTGGCAGGCGCACTGCTCGCCGGGATCACGAACCTGCTGTCGTGGGTGATCGGCGCCGTCGTGCTGCAGGGCAAGCTCGCATTGCCGGATGAGGCGGAGCCGCTGCTCGTGGCGAGTTCGCTCCTGATTGCCGCGATCGTCGGCGCCATCGCGGGCGTCGTGGCGGGCATGCTGGCCCGGGCGCGTCGTCGTCATCGCTCGATGCGCGACCAGTGACCGACGCCCGGATACCTGCGGAACAGCTCGCGGCGCGCATTGTCGGCACGTGGCAGTTGCTGCGCTGCGAGGCGCCGCTCGAGATCGAACCTGATACGCGGATGGAGTTCTGCAACGACGCGCAGCTGATGTACCTCATTCCCACCGCCACCGGGCCGCTGCAGGTCACGCTGCGGTGGCGTGTGGCAAACGGCGTGCTGCACACGGTGCACGAGGATGGATCGAATCCGGTGAAGGTGCGCATTGCGCTCGGCGATGCCGACGTGCTCATGTTCGATTTCGGCGGCCCGCGCGCATGGTACGTCCGCCTTGTTTGATCGTTGCCCGCGCTTGCCGGACGCACCGCGCGTGGTAGCTTCGCCATGTAGCCTCATCCGGAGAACACCGTGCGGAACATCACTGCACTAGCACTGGGATTGCTGTTCATTGGCCTCGGCCTGTACGCGGCGGCGGCGGTCACACCGTTTGCATATTCTGCAGCCTTCGACCCGGACGGTGCGACGCGCAATGCCGTCGCGCTGTTCGTGATGCTCACGATCACCGCCATCACGTCGGCGTTCGGCGGCTGGATCACGGCGCGACTCGTTTCCGATCACCGCGTCGGGCATGCGCTCATGGCGGCCACGCTGGGCCTCGTCGCCGCCGTGCTGATGGGCGCCGTGCGGTGGGGCGCGGCCCCGTCGTGGTACTGGGTCACGTCGTGGCTGGTGATTCCCGCCGCTGCCGCGGTCGGCGCTGCGGCATGGGAGCGTACACTGCGTCGGAACGGCCGCGATGTCGCGCGTCGCGTCGCCGCAAACTGACATCGTCCACACACGGAGCACGCGTGCATCTGACATCCCGATTGGCAACCTGCTGTGGAACAGCATTCCTGACGGCCTGCGCGTCGACTGGTGGTGGAAGCGGCACGGCGCCGCTCCCGGTCACGGCGTCGGCGCAGAGCGGCAGTGGCAACGCCGGCATGACAGGCATGACCATGATGATGGGCAGCTCAGGACAGAAGGCCGTTGTCGCCGCGACGCGCGACGCGATCTGGGCCAAGCTTCCCGGCGCATACGAGACGCTTGGCCTGCCACTGAGCTTCAAGGACGACACGCGGTTCCGGCTCGGCAATGACCTGATCAAGGCGCGCCGTCAGCTCAATGGCGTGCAGATGCGCAGCATCATCGATTGCGGCAGCGACCTGAATGGCGAGAAGGCCGAGTCGTACGACATCAAGCTGACCATCGAGACCAGCTTGTATGCAGTCGGCCAGACCACTGAGGTCACGACGGTCGTGTCGGGCCTTGGGCGCTCGCCGAATCTGGGCACCAGCGACGTCTCGTGCAGCACCAAGGGTGAGATCGAGAAACGCATCCTCCGCCACCTGCGCACGCAGCTGGGACTCGAAGAAAAGTGAGCGGGCCGCGTGCGGTCACGTGCCCCGCGGCTTCACGCGGCGCGTAGGCAGCGCCGTGGCAGGGTCCTCAGGCCACGGATGTCGCGGATAGCGTCCACGTAGATCCTTGCGCACATCGGCATAGCTCGTGCGCCAGAATCCGGGCAGGTCACGCGTCACCTGCACCGGTCGCTGCGCCGGTGACAGCAGATGCAGCACCAGCGGCACACGACCCTCGAGCACCGACGGTGTCTCCTGTGCGCCGAAGAGTTCCTGCAGGCGCACCGCAAGCACGGGCAGCGTCGGATCACCGTAATTCACGGGAATGCGCGACCCTGTCGGCACGGTCAGGTGCGTCGGCGCGAGCTGGTCGAACTGCGCACGCAGCGACCAGTCCACGCGATCGAGCAGCAGTGCGCCGAGATCTGCACGCCGGAGGTCATCCATGGTGCGACAGCTGCGCAGCGCCGGTGTCAGCCACTGTTCCAATTCCGCATGCAGCGCGCGGTCGCTCACGTCGGGCCAGCGCGCATCGTGGTGGTGCAGGAATGCCAGGCGCTCGCGCAGGCTGGTCGCCGCTGGACTCCACGGCAGCGCATCGGGCCATCGGTCATCGATCAGCGCACGAAGCGCGGCGGCGCACTCCACGTCGCTGACATCCTCGGCGATGCGCTCGACCATCGTGATTGCGCCGAGCGACTCCGTGACGATGCCGCGCACGCGCCCCGTGTCGGGGTCCGCGGTCACGAGGCGCGTGCGCACCAGCTGCGAGGCGTAGAGCGCGCGCACCGTCGCCATGTCAATCGGCGCGGCCAGTTGCACGGTGGCATCGCGACCGCTGTCGTCCAGCGCTGCGCAGGCAATCCACTCTTCGCGCGCGAGTGCCGAGCCCTGATCGCGTACGAGCGCACCGCTCCCGTTGCGCAGCAGATAGCGCGCACCGGTGCCGTCGCGACGTCGCGCGATGCGATCAGGATAGGCGAGTGCCACGAGCATGCCCAGCGCCGCATGGCCGTCATCGGCCTGTTCGTCGCGCTTCTGCACGCGCATGCGATCACGCAGCGCTCTGGCGGTCTCGCGGCAGCGCGCAAGCGCACCCTCGTCGAGCGTGAGGCCTGCGGGCAGCGCGCGCCGACCGTTGCGCAGCGCATCGATGCGCAGTGCCAGGTCGGGATCGATGAGCCGCGCATCCGTGGCGCGCACGGGATCGCGCTCTTCGAGTATCGCGACCAGGTCGCAGGCCTGCGCCAGCAGGCTGCGTTCGCGCGCCATGAGCAGCAGATGCGCCATGCGCGGGTGCACGCCGAGTGCGGACATCGCGATGCCGTGATTTGTGAGCCGGCCCGCATCGTCGAGTGCGCCGAGCGCGGTGAGCAGCGTCCGCGCCTGCGCGAAGGCGGGCGCAGGCGGCGTGTCGAGCCACGACAGTTCAGCCGTGTCGGTGACGCCGGCGCCGGCAAGGTCCAGCGCGAGCGGTGCGAGGTCTGCATCCAGGATCTCCGCCGCGCCGTGGGCGCGCAGCGCGCTGTCGTCATGCTCGTGCCAGCAGCGGATGCAGTGCGCGGGCGCCACGCGGCCGGCGCGACCGCGGCGCTGGTCTGCGCTGGCGCGCGAGACGCGCACCGTCTCCAGGCGCGTCATGCCCGAGCGCGCGGAGTAGCGGGGCACGCGTGACCAGCCACTGTCGATCACCACGCGCACGCCTTCGATGGTGAGCGACGTCTCGGCGATGGCACTGGCGATGACGACCTTGCGACGACCGGGCGGCGACGGCGCGATGGCGGCGTCCTGTGCACGCGCGTCGAGCATGCCGAAGAGCGGCCACACGTCGACCGAGGTGCCGGTGGTGCCGTCGAGCAGCGATGCGACGCGGCGGACCTCGCGTGCGCCCGGCAGGAACACAAGGATGTCGCCGTCATGATCTGCAAGTGCGTCGCGCACCGCGCCCGCCGCCGACTCCTCCATGCGCTGACCCGTGCGCGGTGGCCGGAACTCCGTCGTGACCGGGAATGCGCGACCACGGCTGGTGATGACGGGCGCATCGCCGAGCAGCGACGCCACGCGCGCGCCATCGATCGTGGCGGACATCACGAGCAGCCGCAGGTCGGGGCGGAGCAACGCCTGCGTCTGCAGCGCCAACGCGAGGCCCGTGTCGCCGTGAATGGACCGTTCGTGAAATTCGTCGAAGCAGACCACGCCGACACCGTCCAGCGTGGGATCGTCGAGCAACATCCGGGTCAGCACCCCTTCGGTGACCACCTCGATGCGCGTGGCGGCACTCACGCGGGTATCGCCGCGCATGCGCCAGCCTACGCTCTCGCCTATGCGCTCGCCCCGCAGGTGCGCCATGCGACTGGCGGCCGCCCGGGCGGCGAGGCGGCGCGGCTCGAGCAGCAGAATGCGCTGTGCGCCGAGCCATGGAGCCACGAGCAGCGCCAGCGGGACGCCCGTGGTCTTGCCGGCACCCGGGGGAGCGACGAGCACGGCCGCCGCACCGACCTGCAGCGCGTCGAGCAGTGCCGGCACGACCGCCATCACGGGCAGCAATTCGGTGCCGGCCGGCAGGGCAGGAACTGAGGCGGGATCGGAGGCAGCGGTCACGGCGCTAACATTATGTTGTCGCGGCACGGCGAGGGTCGCGACGCCGCGAATCACCGGCGGTCCGGTTCACCAGATGGAGAGGCGATGCATCCCCGACTTGCTGCAGTCATCGAACATGTCGACAGCGCACGCAGCGAGCTGCTCGCGGCCATCGACGCGATTCCCCATCCGCTGCGCGAGGCGCGACCGACGGAGAATGCCTGGTCGGCCGCCGAGGTGCTGGAGCACCTTGTGCGCGTGGAGAAGGGCATCGCGAAGCTCGTGGCGTTGAAGGTCGGCGAGATGCAGACCATGGAGCAGCCGCCACGCGAGTCGCCCGGCATGGTTGCGGTGGCGGTGTCGCGGTTCACTGCCATCACCGATCGCTCCATGCGCATCGATGCACCCGAGCGTGTGATTCCCGACGGCGAGATGTCGGCTGCGACCGCGCGTGCGGCGCTGCTCGAGACGCGCGGCATTCTGCTGGACCAGCTGCACGCCGGCGATGGGCTGGCCTACTCCAGCGTTGCGCATCAGCACCCGCTTTTTGGTGTGCTGGACCTGTACGAATGGGTGTTCTTCATTGGTGCGCATGAGCGTCGGCATACCGCGCAGGTCCGCGAGATCGGCGCGCACTTTGCGGCCGCCTGAGACATGACTGCCACGTCGCTGCAGTATCCGGTGGGCCGGTTCACCGCGCCGGACGAGATCACGGGGGCGCTGCGGGCATCGGCGATTGCGGCGCTCACCGCGCTTCCGGTCGCCATGCGCACAGCGGTAGACGGTCTGACCGACGCACAGCTCGAGACACCGTACCGCGATGGCGGCTGGACCGTGCGACAGGTGGTGCATCATGTCGCGGACAGCCACATGCATGCGTACATCCGCGTGAAGTTCGCACTGACTGAAGAGAGTCCGACGGTGCGTCCATACGACGAGGCGGCGTGGGCCGAGCTGCCCGATGTGGCACGTGTGCCGGCGCAGGTGAGCCTCTCGCTGATCGATGGAGTTCATGCACGCTGGGTTGCGTGCCTTGCCGGTCTGCACGAGGCGCAGTTCGCACGCCCGTTCGTGCATCCCGAGCTGGGTCCGCAGCGGCTGGACCTTTCACTGCTGCGGTATGACTGGCATGGGCGGCATCATGTGGCGCACGTCACCGGGCTGCGCACCCGCATGGGGTGGTGATCGACACCATGCCAGGGCATGCACGCAGTGCGCGCGACGTACCGGCGCCGATCCTGTTCTTCGATGGCGAGTGCGGATTCTGCGATCGCGCGATCCGCTTCGCGATGTCGCATGACAAGCGCGGCCAGCTGTACGCGGCGACGCTGCATGGTGAGACCGCACGCACGTCGCTGGCCCCATTTGCGACGATGCTGCAGGACGTGGACTCGACGGTGTTGTACCTGCCGGCCACGTCGTTGCGGGCGGCCAAGGTGCAGATCCATTCCGACGCCGCGCTTGCGGTGCTTCGGCTGCTGGGTGGCCTCTGGGGGCTGCTTGGCGTGGCGGGCCTGCTCGTGCCGCGCCGGATTCGCGATGCAGCATACAAGGCGTTCGCGAAACGGCGGTTCCGGTTCTTCGGTCGGGTGCAGGCGTGTGACCTCTGGCCGTCAGCGTGGCGTGCACGCATGTTGCCGTGACTGCTCGCGCCTCGCACGCATGGCTGCTGCCGCTGCTGATGCTTGCGGCTTGTGCATCGCCCGCCCTGCCTGCGCCGTGGGTCGGTACCTGGCGCATGACCGCGGTGGAAAGTCGCGACAGCGATACGGGGCCGTGGCGCCGGCCGTTCGGCGACGCGCCGTTCGGGTATGCGATCTACAATGCGGATGGCACGCACGCGATGACCTTCACGCGGACGCCGGTGCCGGCGATGTTTGCCGCCGGTGGTGATCGCGGCGCGACCGAGCGTGAGCTGCGCGAAACATTCGAGGCGTACTTTTCGTGGTTTGGTCACTACACCGTGGATGCGGCGCGCGGGACGATCATACACCGCATCGAGGGAAGCCTGTGGCCCAGTTGGCGGAACACCGTGCAGGAGCGTCCGTTCACGATCCACGGAGACACGATGCTGCTGGGCGACCAGGTGCGTGCACGACGTGTGCTGATGCGCGTGCGCTGATTGCGTACCGAGTACGCCTGGATTCCAATGATCCTGGTTGTGCAGAAATGAACGGGCGACGCCAGGTCGCCACGCGATCGCAGGCCGGCGCGCATGCTGCGCCGCATTTTCCACTCAACACAAAGGACATCGCATGAACATCTCGCGTCACATCATCACGAGCGCATTCGTCGCGGTCGCCATCGTCGCACCGGTGTCGGTGCAGGCACAGGCGCGTCAGGTGGCCGGCACGTACACCACCGTGATCAACAGCCCGCAGGGACCGATCAAGGCGATCATCGTGCTCAAGCGAGATGCGACCGGCGCCTACAGCGGCACCATGGCACCGGAAGGGTTTCCGCTGCTGACGCTCACGAGTGTCGTCGCCTCGGAAACCGGCGTCGTGGCGGAGGCTGACATGGACGGGGCACTGACGGTCACCATCAAGTTCGCAACGGCGGACAAGGTCACGGGATCGGTGCTGTACCAGGGCATGGACATGGGGCTCGAGGGCAGCTTCGTGCCCGCGTCCGCATCGGCGGCTCCCGGTGGCACAGGCGCGCGTGAGCGATAGTCGCGTGTAAGCACCCGTAATCGCGTGTTCAATGTCGTGGAGCACGTCCGCGACCGTTGGTTCGTGCGTGCATCGGTGCCCGTGGTGCGGGTGCCGGTGCTTTCCCTTGCCGGAGAGTGGTTCGATGAGGACTCGATCGTTGCGCGACCTGCGTCACCTGTTCCTGTCGGCGGCATTGCTGGTACCGTCGCTGGTCGTTGCGCAGCCGACACCGAAGGCTGATTCTGCCAAGGCCGACGCCGCGAAGAAGGACCTGCCGCTCGTCGCCGCGCGCACCGCGCGGTTCAGCACCACGAAAGCAACCTGGATGTCGCTCGACGTGAGCCCCGATGGCCAGACCATCGTGTTCGACTTCCTCGGTGATCTCTACACGCTGCCCATCGCAGGGGGTACGCCGACGCGCTTCACCGGCGGACTTGCGTTCGATGCGCAGCCCCGGTTCAGTCCTGATGGCAAGCGCATTGCGTTCGTCTCCGATCGCAGTGGCGGCGACAACGTCTGGATCACGACGCTCGACGGCAAGGACACGACACAGGTCACGAAGGGCAACGACGCGCTGATCCTGTCGCCCGAGTGGACACCCGATGGCAAGTACATCGTCGCGTCACGCAGCGGTGGCCCGCTGGGCGGTGCGGCGAAGCTGTGGATGTGGCATGTGGATGGCGGCAGCGGCATTCAACTCATCTCGCAGCCGGCAACGATCAAGACGCTCGGTGCGGCGTTTTCGGCCGACGGCAAGCAGATCTGGTTTGCTTCGCGCACCGGCGACTGGGAATACAACGCCATCCTGCCGCAGTACCAGCTGAATGTGTACGATCGTGCCACCGGCGAGCGGCACGTGGTCTCGGCGCGCTACGGCTCCGCCTTTCGGCCGGCGCTCTCCCCGGACGGCAAGTATCTGGTGTACGGCACACGCCACGACACCGAGACCGCGCTGCGCATTCGCGACCTGCAGAGCGGTGACGAGCGCTGGCTGGCCTATCCCGTGCAGCGCGATGACCAGGAGTCGCGCGCACCGCTGGATGTGCTGCCGGGGTACAGCTTCATGCCGGACAGCAAGTCGATCGTCGTGAGCTACGGTGGCGAGATCTGGCGCGTGCCCGTCGATGGCAGCGCGGCCGCGAAGATCCCGTTCCGGATTGATGCCGATGTCGCCGTCGGACCGGAAGTGAAGTTCGCGTGGAGCGTGAACGACAGCGCGATGTTCACCGCGCGTCAGATCCGAGGCGCCGTGCCGTCGCCCGATGGAAGCAGGCTCGCGTTCACGGCGGTGGATCGCCTGTACGTGATGGACCTGCCAGCCGGTACACCGCGTCGCGTGACCAGCATGGATGTCGGCGAGCAGATGCCGACATGGAGTCCGGATGGAAAGACGGTCGCGTTCGCGACGTTTGCCGACGGTGAGGGCGGGCATGTGTACAGCGCGCGCGTGGATGGCAAGGTCACGCCGCCGAAGCGTCTCACGACACACGCGGCGATCTACAGCGACCTTGCGTTCGATCCAACGGGGCGTCGCATCGTCGCCTCCATGACCAATGCACGCGATCTCGTGATCCTTGGCACCGGTGGCGGCGGTGTGTACGACGAGCAGGTGGTGTGGGTGCCGGCCGATGGCGGCGCTATGCAGGTGATCGGCGCGGCCAATGGCCGCAGCGGATTTCACTTCACGCGCGACAGCACGCGCATCTTCGCATTCTCGCGCGCCAAGGGACTACTGAGCTTTCGCTGGGACAATACTGACGAGAAGGCGATCGTGAAGATCGTGGGGCCTGTGCCGCCGTCGGCCAATGTGCCGGAGAAGCAGCGCGGTGTGCGCGTGTTCAGCCGCGAGATGATGAGCCATTCCGATCTCGATCCCACGCTTGCCTTGGAAGGCGCGCCGCAGCCGCAACCCGCGAGCACCATCCGCATGGCACCGACCGGTGACCAGGCCGTGGCGGAAGTGGGAAACGACCTCTATGTCGTGACGGTGCCGCCGGTGAGTGGACAGGTGCCGACGATCAACATCGCGATGCCAGCCAGCGCGAGCTTCCCGGCGCGCCGGCTGACCGACGTCGCCGGCGAATTCGCCA
The DNA here is from genome assembly GCA_014377535.1 of Gemmatimonadaceae bacterium. GTDB lineage: Bacteria > Gemmatimonadota > Gemmatimonadetes > Gemmatimonadales > Gemmatimonadaceae > JACMLX01. The sequence continues at coordinate 1,698 of JACMPK010000134.1, read as the reverse complement.
CGTGGAGCGCCGATGGTCGCACGGTGCACTATTCGTTGGCGAATGCCTACTTCGTGTACGACCTGGATCGCGCAAAGGTCGTTGATGATTCGCTGAAGGCTGCACTGCGCGCACGCGCCGGCCTGAGTGACAGCGCGAAGAAGCTGCTGGCGGTATCCGACTCGGTCAAGAAGGCGGCCGGCGATACCACGAAGTCCGGCTACAAGCCGTACGAAGTGCGCGTCGTGGTGCGTGTGCCGCGTGATCGCGCCACCGGGACCGTCGTGCTGCGCGGTGGTCGCGCGTTGACCATGAAGGGGCAGGAGATCATCGACGACGCCGACATCGTGATCACCGACCGACGCATCGTGGGCATCGGCCGCCGCGGCACCGTGACAATTCCTGCGGAGGCGAAGGTGATCGACGTGACCGGCAAGACCATCACGCCCGGCTTCGTGGACACGCACTACCACGCACAGTGGCTCCAGGAGAACATCCACACATCGCAGGCGTGGCAGTACCTCGCGACGCTGGCTTACGGCGTGACGACCACGCGCGATCCGCAGACGTCGAGCACCGATATCCTGACCTACACCGATCGGGTGGAGACCGGCGGCATGCTCGGGCCTCGCGTGTACTCGACGGGTCCCGGCGTGTTCTGGGCCGAGGCGATCAAGGACCTGGATCAGGCGCGCTCGATCATGCGGCGCTACGCGCAGTATTACGACACGAAAACGCTGAAGATGTACATGACGGGCAATCGGCAGCAGCGGCAGTGGGTGATCATGGCGGCGAAGGAGCTGGGTATCATGCCGACCACGGAAGGAGGGCTGGATTTCAAGCTCGACCTGACGCACGCGATCGATGGCTATCCCGGCGTGGAGCATGCACTGCCCATCACGCCGATGTACGGCGACGTGGTGGAGCTGTTCAAGGCCAGTCAGACCACCAACTCACCGACACTGCTGGTGAGCTACGGCGGACCGTGGGGCGAAAATTTCTTCTACACGCACGAGAACATTCAAGGCGACACGAAGCTCGCGCACTTCATGCCCGAGGCCTGGATCGACGCCAAGTCACGCCGGCAGGGCGCCGGTACGGGTCCGGGACCCGGTGGCTGGTTCCGCGAGGACGAGTATGTGTTCCCGAAGCATGCCGACTTCGTGCGCCGCATGATCGATGGCGGCGCGCGTGTCGGCGTGGGGTCGCACGGGCAGTTGCAGGGACTTGGCTACCACTGGGAGATGTGGGCCATGGCCAGTGGCGGCATCAAGAATTACGACATGTTGCGCGTGGCCACGATCTACGGTGCCGAGGCCATTGGACTGCAGCACGACCTCGGCTCGCTGGAAGTGGGCAAGCTGGCCGACCTGCTGGTGATGGACGCCGATCCGCTGGTGAACATTCGCAACACCAACACGCTGCGGTTCGTGATGAAGGGAGGTCGCCTGTACGAGGCAAACACGCTGAACGAGGCCTGGCCGGCGGTGCGTGCACTGAAGGCGCAGCCGTGGCAGAATCTCAGTCCGGTGAAGCCGGCGGCCGGTATCAGGGCGTCGGAAGGCGGCAGGTAACGGTACGCGCGAGAAGCCTTGTTCGCACAGGCACGCAACCCACGACGCAGTACGCGAAGTCGCGGTAGTCGGACGTGCTCGGCCCCACGGATTCTTCGTCAGACGATCGACCTGGCAGTTCGAGCCGCCCATCCCCAGTCGGGGT
>JACMPK010000015.1 GCA_014377535.1 Gemmatimonadaceae bacterium | reverse complement strand
GTCACGCTCTCGCGTTTTACCAGTACGGCTGATGGCGCCGGTCCGGTGTGCAGCAGTTCGTGTAAGACGCGCGATGGCATCGCCGCTGGTGCTGGCACGCCCAGCAGATGAAGTACGGTCGGCGCGATGTCCGCATTACTGCTTGGAACGTTCGAGCGCGATGCGCGACGAATGTGCGGGCCGGCCGCGATCAACGTGGCGGTGATGTCGTACGGACTGGTGGTGCCGTGGCCGGCGGTCCCGGCCTGCTCGGTACGACCTCGAAAACCGGCGGGGTTCACGGCATGCGACCAGTTGGCGGAGAACAGCACGTCGCCAGCGCGAGCATGATTCCAGCCAATGCTGGCAAAGGACAGCGTGCCGGGTTCGAGGCCGGTCCCTGCAGCGGTATCCCCCGGTGCCGAACGAGTGAAGATTGCGCCGACCGATGGTGCTGATTGCAATGCGCGCACGACGGCAGCGCGCGTAGCGTCGCCACCACGCCGGACGTAGATAGCGCCACCCGCAACCATCACTTGGTCACGGAACGCGGCCAGCACCGACGCAATCGGCGCGTCACGTCCTGCATGGCTGGAAAAGCCGTGATCGGAGACGACGAAGACATCGACCTTGTCGGTCAGGGCGCGCGCCTGCAGGCCGCGCAGCATGCGTCCGAACTCGCGGTCTGCCGCAGTGATGGATGAATCACCGATGGCGCTGCCGATGCCTGCACCGTGCACGGTGTGATCAGGATCCGAGAGCCACAGATACGCGACGTCGACATCGAGCGAATCGATGCCAAGCTGCAGCACCGCGTCGACGGCGCGTGCGTTGAGGCCGAGGTTCGGTGTGGCATCCGGTGGTGCTTCGCCCAGCACCGCGCGAGCGAGACGCTGCAGTGACTGCGGGGCAGTGTACTCCGCATTCACCGTCGATGCGCGCCCAGCTCCAGCCAACAAATACGCCGATCCCGACGACCCGGCGCTGGCGACGAGTACGCGCCGTCCCGCTGCGGCCAGTAGCTCAGGCATGGTGGGAGCGGTCAGGAGCCTGCCGCCGAGCACCGAGTCGGCGTGCGCCATCGAAGCGCCGTCACCGGTATCGAGCCCACGCGTACTGTCGACGCCGGGCAGGAAAATGGTGTTGTCGAGAATCCCGTGCTGGCCGGGGCCAGCGCCGGTGGCGAGCGCACTGGCGTTGACGCGTGTCACCGTGGGGAACAAAGCGTGATGCGCCGAGGAGGCGACGCCGCGCTGCGCGAAGGCATGCAGTGACGGCATGCGCGCAGCGGTGACGTAGTCCGGCCGCAGCCCATCAAACACCACGACGACGGCCTGCAGGCGAGGCGGTGCAGCGTCCGTTCCGGATGCCGGCGTCGGCATCCAGGGGGACCACAACCATGGGATCATGAACAAGGCGCGTCTGACGCCTGAACGCACGTAAGCCCCCATCAGAACTTGTACCTCGCACCGAGCTGGATCTGGTACGGACTGCCGCTCTTCACCGCGGTCCCGACCTGCTCGTTCACGCGGTACGTGTACTTCCGTGTGGCCTGGTTGAATCCGCTCACCGCCACCAGCTGCTGTGCCGTCGCGAGGTTGTACTCACCGCCCCACTTCTTGTTCAGAAGATTTTCGAGGTTAAAGATGTCGACTGTCAGTTCGACGGCCTGGCCCCGGCCAAGATTCAGATCGCGCGCCACGCGCACGTCGGTCTGGCCTCGAAATGGTGACCATCCGACATTGCGCGGTGCGATCTGACCGAGATACTTGCGGATGACGTCGCGGGCCCGGTTGTTCGGATTCGCGAGCACTCGCTGCATCGCGGCCGCGATGTCAGCCGGTGTGGACGGATCGTTCGGGTCGAAGACGAAAGCGAGGTCGTTGTTCGCGGTCCCATCGCCATTTACGTCGCCGTTGATGACCAGTGAAAACGGGCGGCCTGATGTGCCGACGTAGCTGCCCGTGACTCGGAACCCGTAGATCGGCGGCAACAGGAAGGCTGCGACGTACTTGTCGCGGAAGGCATTGTCGCTGGGGCCTCGCGAACCACTCAGATCGCGCGGATCACCGGTGTTCTGCGAAAACGTGGACGTGATCGCGACGCAGCAATTGAACGACGAGTTGTCGACCGTGCTGTTGCGCGTGTACGAGAGTGACACCGACGAGCGGCGCGGCAGAGCCACCGACCCCTGCAGCACCACCGACTTTTGTTCGAGCTCGCTCGATCCCACAAGCTCGAGCACGCGTCCAAGATCGGTGTGGATTCGCGTGTCGGCATTGTTGGTGCGACCCAGCGCCGTGATCCGGTTCGCCGGCACGAATACACCGCGGCCCCCTTCGATGGTGAAGAAGGGCGACTGCACCATATTCTTATCAAAATACTGAAAATTGTCGACGGTCTTAGCGTAGTAGCCGAAAACGCCGAGCTGCATCGGGCCGATCCGGTACTCGTAGCCTGCGCTACCCTTCCAGGTGGTGGGCACCCGGAAGTCCTTCCCGAAGTAGTTGATGTAGGCCGGGATCGACGAGGGCGACACGCCGGCGGGAACGCCCGGCACGGTCGAGATGTCCCGCCGGTAGCTGGGGAAATCGGGGCGCGGCGCCGCACTGCCGACCTGGATGATGTCGACGGCCTCGAGCCCACTTTGCAGGATGTGGTTCACCTGCACGTTGTATGGCGGCTGGCTGCTGAAGCGACCGACGCCGGCGCGCAACACGTGCCTGCCGTCATTGCGCACGTCCCACGTCGCTTGCGCGCGGGGCGAAACGATCCAGTTCGACGGCTTGACGTCGGTCCTCGCGCCAAGTCGCTGCTCGACGAGCGGATTGTAGGCTGCCGCATCGAGGAACATCACACCATCGAGGCGCAGGCCGGCCGATGCCGTCAGGCCGCGACCAAGATTCCATTCCGACTGTCCAAAGAACGACAGGTCGGCGACGGTGAAGTCGGCCGTCGTACCGCCATTACGCAGCGGCACTTGGCGACTGTAGCGCGCCGGAGCGAGGGCGTCGAGCTGCGACAGATTGTCGAACTCGAACAGCCCGCGCTGCTCGACCGGCAGGTAGCGTGCGACCTTCGAGATGATGTTGTCGGTACCGAGGGTGATCGTCTGGTTCGTCCCCGTCCAGTACAGGGTGTTCGCGAGCTGGAACTGGCGCTCTTTGTATTTTTCCGGAGCCAGTCGGTTACCTCCGAACTGTACCGTGGTGGTGCGGTTGGTGCCATTCGGCAGACTCGACGCGATGCGGACGAACCCACGCGGAACTTCCGTGCGCGCGTTCCGCTCGCGTTCGAATTGCAGCGCCTGCAGCTTGAGTTCGTTCACGAGCGTCGGGCGCAACGTCGAGCGCAGCGACAGCAGCGTGCCGTAGCTGTTCACCTTCGCACCGCCACGGGACTCGGCGTAATGCAGAATCTGGTCGGGGCCGATCTCCTCCGGGTCGGAGAAGAGCGTCGTGTTGTTGCGCAGCGTGAGGCGGTTGCGCGGTGAGACCTGCCAGTCCACTCGCCCGAAGAAAGCGCGGCTGAGCGGCTTCCGAGAGAAAAGTCCGAACTGCTTGTTGGTGGTATCGAGCCCGTACTTCTGCGCGAGGATCGAGGTCATGCGAGTGAGCGAATCGCGCGAGATGCCGAGTTCGAGCTCATCGGGGGCCCCGCGCACATTCGTGATTTCCAGAGGAAGTGTCTGGTCGGTCTGGTCGTAGACCGTGAAAAAGCTGAGGCGATCCCGGATGATCGGCCCGCCGACGCTGAAGCCCTGCTGCCTCACCGTGAAATCCTTGGCGGGCACGCCGCGGAAGTCGGCGGTGGTGAGGGCCTGATTGCGATAGTACGAGAAGGCGGAACCGGTGAAGGTATTACTTCCCGATTTCGTCACCGCGTTGATCAGTCCACCGCCTTGCCGCCCCTTGCTGACATCGTACTCGTTGGTCACGATCTCGAACTCTCGAATCGCTTCCACGGTCATCGTCAGCGGGCCGGAGAAGGTCTGCCCTGTGTTGTTCATCTGCGCGCCGACACCGTCGATACGGACGTCGGTGCTCATCGGTCGCGCGCCACCGAGGCTGACGCCGTTGCCCGAGAGTGGCGACAGCTTCGTAAGATCCTGGAACCGGCGATTTTGATTCGGCAGCTCGCGAACCTGCTGCTCACCAATGCGCGTCACGGCGCCGTTGCGCTCGATTGTGCGCGACGCCGCGGCTTCCACGGTGACTTCCTGCAACTGTGTCGTCGCCGGCAGCATCCGGAATGACGTGGTGACAACGCTACCGATGTTGAGCGTGACCCCATCGCGCGTCGACGGTCGGTATCCGACGGCCCGGACGGTGATTCGGTAGGGGCCGCCGAGCGGAAGCTGCGTGGCGACGAAGCGTCCCTGGTCGCTCGAGCGCAGGGTGGCGCTGAATCCTGACGACAGGTTGCGGACTTCGATCGCGGCGCCGGCGATTGCGGTGCCAATGCTGTCGGTGACCAGGCCGCGGACGCTGGCGTCGGTCCCTTGCGCGTGGACCGGATGCAACGCAAAGGCGAGGGGTAGCAGGCCGAGCATGACGGTCGTGCGTGCCCGGAGCGCGCGCAATGTGCGTGCGAGGAACATGAGATGGCGGACGTGGCGAGTGGCGAGCGAGCACCGCGCGGAATGGCGGGCCGGATTGAGAAAAAATCCCCGCCTTGTGTCACGCCTTCGCCACGTTCACGCTTCTGAACGGCAGAGGTTCCGCAACGTTCGTCGTGACGTAGGCTGGCGGCTGCGCGCCATGATCCGCGTGCAGCCTGGTGCTGCCAGCTTGATTGGTTGATCGGAAAGTGCGTGCGGAGACAGCGGCCTCGCATTTCCACGACAGAGCAAGGGCACCGTCGACCGGTGTTGGTTAACGGTGCGCTCTTGTTTGGCTCGAGTACGGAGTTGTGTTGGTATCGGTCCTCTCGGGTCGCAAATCCGCCCGGCTCCGCTACCGCCAGAAGCACGCTCGGCTCACAGAAGACTCGAGAACGTCGGCTGTACTGCGCCACATGGGGCGGTCAGAACAGCGACGCCTTCACCCGCGCCCACGACGGCTCCAGTGCCACTCGCACCCGCCCTTCGAAACGCGTTTTCACGGCGTCAGGCACTCGCAGATCATTCCGGCTGCGATTCACGCCGGCATCCGCCGTCACTTCGATCCCGGCACCGACACGGAACGCACCGCTCGCCGCGGCACGTAGCGTCTGCACCACCACGCCCTCGAAGATCGTCGGCCATGAGCTGCGCCTGACCTCGGCCGGATACGGTTCGCGGTAATCGCCCGCACCCTGCCGTCGATACGCGACATACACCCGTACTGGTGCGGGCAGCAGCGGACCGATGTCCACTCCCGCGCGCACTTCGTCAAAGTCGCTGTTGCGCTGACCCAGGCCCACCGTGCGGCTGGTGTAACGTTCGAAACGGTCGGGCGCGCGATAGGTGAGCGAGTTCACGCGCGTGTAGCTCGCGAATGCCCGTGTGCCGGCGACCAGTGGCACGCCGTCGAGTGTCATCGCGAGTGCCACGCCCGGCGGTTCGCCGCACAGCTCGCAGTCGTCGATCTGGAAGTCGTCGAGAAAGAGCTGGCCACCCAGCATCACGCCGTTGTGTGCACGCCAGAGCGCATCAGCGCCGAAGCCGACGTTCACCTTGTCGCCCTCGCTGTATTGCGACAGGAACAGTGGCGCAACAGGATTCGCCAGCGATGGTTGAAAGCCTCGCGCCACACCGCCGTAGACGATGCTTTCGCTGATGCCCGCTTCCAGCCGACCCAGCCTCACGCCCAGCCGGTGCGCGGTGAAGTAGCGCTGCGCGAGCGTGTCGGTCGCAAAATTCAGGATTTCGTCATCGAGTCGCGCAATCACCGACGACAGGTGCAGCTTGTCGGTGCCGATCCGTGCATGCACGTGGTCGTAGGTGTACGCGCCGTTGCTGAGCACCAGCCCGAGCTGCCCGGGCAGGCTCCATGATCGTCCGATGCGGCCGACCTCGACGCTCGCGAACTTTGAACCGACGCCGATGTAGCCGTCCTCCGTGCGCGCCGACAGTATGCGGTCACGACGTCCGAAAAACTCGGGATCGACGCGCATCCGTCGATCGGCCAGCACACGCATCGCGCCGGTGAAGGGTCCCGACTGCAGCAGCGCACGCACCGTGAATCCAGGCGCCGTCGTGTTCACGCGATCCGACTGCATCAGATCACGCGTACCGCTGGTTTGCGCGACGCCGTAGCCGCCCAGGCTCGCCGCAAACACGCCGGAGTCGGCGTGCGTGATGCCAGGCGCGTACTTGTCGGCCGCCTCCTCGATCGCGCGCAGCCAGCGCTGACTCCCGGTGTCACGCAGCGAACCGCGAGCGTTCGTGACGGCGGCGCGCACGGCACCGACGGTGTAGGGCCGTTCAATGACCGGCAGCTCGCGCAGCTGTCCGCGCGCCTGCAAGGCGTCGATGTACGCGTAGGCGATGTCGTCCAGCGGCAGCAGCGCGCGCTGTGCACCGAGCGGGGCAGCGGTCAGCAGCAGGCCGGTGACCAGCGGGGCAACTCGACGCGTAATGTTCATCGGTTCATCGGTGCCAGGGGACGGCCTTCACGCCGCCGCTCCGAAACTCCAGCGCGGGTGACGGAAAGTGGTAGTGGCGGAGGCCCTTCTTGATCGTGACCCACCACGGCGCGTTGCCGGGCAGCTTGAGCGGGTCGATGTCCAGCGACAGCATGATGCGACGCTGCGCCCGAATGTCGGCACCCGTCGCTGGATCGATGAAGTCGGTGATTGTGTGGCCGACCGAGAAACGGAGCAGGTCGGGCCAGTAACGCTTCGCGCCCTTCGGCAGCAGTGTGTCCACGTCGACTGACAACCAGTAGGTCTGACCGCTGTAATCCACCGTCGGACGCAGGTCGCCGGGAATGAGGTTCGCCTGCGTGTTCTTGAGCGCTTGCGTGCGCGCGTACGACATCGTGGGCATCACTGCGCGCAGCGGTTTAACGAAGGCGTGCGACAGCGAAATACCTTGGCCGATGGTGTTGAAGAGCAGGTCGGGCGGCGAGAATCCATATCGCGCCTGCGTACCGTCCCACACCTCGATCTGCAGCTGAAACGCCGCAGCGTACACCACAGCCCACAGCGTCGCCTTCTTTTCCGACATGCATGCCGCCTCGAGCAGCTCACGCCCGCCCTCGGCAAGCAGGTAGCCGCCGATCGCGTGTCCAAGCTTGTCCTGATCGCGAAAATTGCCGTCCCAATCGTAATTCAGGAAGAATGGTGCGCGTTCACCTGACCACCAGGCACGGCGGAAGTATTCATATAACGCGAGGTTGCCGCCAAGGAACGTGCCGGCGACGGCGGTCTGCGCAATACGCTTTGACGTGCCGTTATTCCGGCACCATTGCGGCGTCGTCGCGACGATTGCCGGTGTGCTATCACGCCCTGAGATGACGGTCGGGATCGAGAGCACGCGCATCGTGGCAGAATCTCCCGGTACGCGCAATCCGGACGCCGGATCACCTTGCGCCGATGCACTCGTGGCGAACGACAGGCCGAGCGCCGTGATGATCGTGCGAATCATGTGACGAGATGGAAGGAATCGTACGCGGCGAGCACTTCTGCCGGTGTGACGGTCGCGGCGCCGAGCTTACCCACTTCGACGCCCGCGGCGTAGTTCGCGATGACAGCCGCTTCGCGTGCGTCAGCTCCTGCAGCGAGCATCAGCGCCAGATAAGCCGTCACGGTGTCACCCGCGCCGACGACATCGTACACCTCGCGTGCGGTGGTCGGAATACGCGTGATCTCGCCACCGCGCGACACCAGTGCCATGCCATGTTCGCTGAGCGTGAGCAACAGATGCGCTACGTCCAGCCGCGCGAGCGTTGCCGGCAACGCGGCCGGATGATCGAGATCGACTGCTGCACCGAGGGCCTGTTCCAGCTCCCGACGGTTCGGCTTGAAAACCGTTGCGCCCCGGTAACTGAAGAAGTTGCGGAACTTCGGATCGACGACCACGGGCACGTTCCGTTCAGCAGCCAGCGCAATCGTGCGCTCGATCACCTGCGGCACCAGCACACCCTTGTTGTAATCCTCCAGGATCACGGCATCGGCGGTGGCGAGCGCCGCCGTGAGCGCCGCCATCACGCGCGCGACATCCGTCGCTTCGAGGTCTGCGTCTTCTTCCTCGTCGAAGCGCAGGAGCTGCTGCGCGCGGGCCACGAGACGGGTCTTGGTGGTCGTGGGCCGCGCGACCGTCACGAGCGCATCGGTGCCGCCGCCAAGGCCGTGCAACAGGCCGCACAACCTCCGGCCCGCGACATCGTCGCCAACGGCGGCGACCAGCGTGCACTGGGCGTCAACCGCGAGGACATTCTGCGCGACGTTCGCGGCACCGCCCAGCGCGTCTCGTCGATCGCGCACACGAACGACCGGCACCGGCGCTTCTGGTGAGATGCGCTCCACATCGCCGCGCAGGTAGACGTCGAGCATGGCGTCGCCGACCACCACGACGCGGCGGCCGCGAGCGGCGGCAAGAAGCGTCGCGAGGCGATCGCGTGAGATCGGTGCTAGCATATTCCGGTGAAACTACTCCGCGGCCGGTACAGCCGGCAACGCAACTCTGCCAGTTCCCGCAACCACTCGTCGTGCGTCGACTCTTCCAGAGCTCGATTCTGTCACTGCAGGACGTGCTGCTGCTTGCATGGCACACCGTGCGATCGCTGCCAGGCGGCCGCGGTGCCGGCGCACGCCTCATTGCGCAATTGGATGCCGTCGGGGTGCGGTCGGTGCCCATCGTGATGCTGACCGGACTCTTCACCGGGATGGTCCTGGCACTGCAGGCGTCGGTGCAGCTCAAGCAATTCGGTGCGACGCTCTTCGTCGGGCGATTCGTCGCGGCATCGATGCTGCGCGAACTGGGACCGGTGCTGTCGGGCATCATGGTCGCGGGACGTGTCGGTGCCGGCATCGCGGCGGAACTGAGCTCCATGAAGGTCACCGAGCAGCTTGATGCGCTGGAGACGATGGGTGCAGAGCCGATTCGCGTGCTGGTGCTGCCGCGCGTGATTGCCGCCGCCATTGCGGTGCCTGTGCTCGCGCTGATCGCCGACATCGCTGGTCTGGTCGGTGCCTCGCTGGTGTCGGTCATGTATCTTGGCGTGCCGATTTCCGCATTCTTCCAGGCAGCCATCGACCAGGTCGTGATCGACGGCTTCGTGTTCGGCATGATCCCGTCCGACCTCGTGCAGGGCATTCTCAAGCCGCTGGCCTTCGGCCTGATCCTCTCGCTGCTGGCCTGTCATCACGGGCTGCGTGCCACGGGCGGCACGGCCGGTGTGGGTGTCGCGACGACGCGCGCCGTGGTGAGCGCGAGCATCACGATCCTCATCGCGGACTACTTTCTGACGCAGCTCCTGCTCGTGCTGCTCTAACATCATGTCCCCGCACGCGTTCCCTGCCATGGCTGCTGCTGCCGTCGAACTGGATCAAGTATCCGTCGCCTTCGCGCGCCCCGTCCTGCACGAGGTGTCGCTGCGCGTTGCGACGGCGGAAACGCTGGCCGTGATCGGCGAATCGGGTACCGGCAAGTCCACGATGTTGCGCCTCATTCTCGGGTTGCAGCAGCCTGATGTCGGCACGGTGTCGGTGATGGGGCATTCGCTGCGCGCAATCGGTCGTGCCGAGCAGCGCACGCTGCGTGCGCAGATCGGCATGGTGTTCCAGGGTGCTGCGCTCTTCGACTCGCTCACGACATTCGAGAACGTGGCGTTCGGCCTGCGCGAGAGCGGCGTGATGGCCGAGCCAGCCATTCGCACGCGGGTACGCGAGACATTGGCGCTCGTCGACCTCGATCCCGACGAAGTCTCGCAGACATTGCCCGCACAGCTCTCCGGCGGCATGCGCAAGCGCGTCGGCATTGCGCGCGCCATCGCACCGCGTCCCGCACTGCTGCTCTACGACGAACCGACGGCGGGTCTCGATCCGCTCACGAGCAACACTGTGACTGCGCTGATGCAGCGCCTGCAGCAGGAGCTTCGCGTCACGAGTGTGGTAGTCTCGCATGACGTGCGCGCGATGGTGCGGATCGCCGATCGCATCGCATTGCTGCATGAAGGCAGGTTCGTGTTCGTGGGCGCGCCGGATGCGATGCGGGCGAGCGACGAGCCGTACACGCAGTCGTTTCTGGCGGCCGCGTGAGCCTCCGACCGGAGCCGGGACAGCTGCGCTGGATGCAGCTGCGCGTCGGGCTGCTGGCGGCGGCGGTGCTGACGGTGCTGGTCATCCCCATCCTGCGACTCGACGCGGTGGGCTCGATGTTCAGCACTCCCGTGCAGTTCACAGTGCGGCTGGCAGACGGCCTGGGTCTTCGTGAAGGGAGTCAGGTTACCGTGGCCGGACTTCCGGCCGGCCTGATTGCCGATCTATCCGTGACGTCCGTGCGCAACGGCGCTGGCACCGTCGTATCCGCACGCGTGCGAATGAATGCGGAGCAGTTCGCGCTGCTGCGAGACGACTCGCGCACTCGGGTGCGCGCACTGGGGCTGCTTGGTGATCGCCTGCTCGACTTCTCGCCGGGTACGCCGAATCGC
>JACMPK010000133.1 GCA_014377535.1 Gemmatimonadaceae bacterium | reverse complement strand
GGCGCGCGAGACGGCAAGGCTGAGCGCCGACGGCAGCGATTGCGTGACGAGCCAGCGGCGGGTCGCCTCAGCTCGCTGCTGCAGCGCGTCCACGTCGCCCGTGTCCGCTTCGCGAGGCAGGCGCGGCAGCGCCAGGCGCGCGACCATCCAGCAGGCCAGCACGGCCGTGCGATCGCGAGGCTGCTCCAGCGCGGCCGCCTGCCGCACGAGTGCATGCAGCGGGAGTGCGAGCGGCGTCAGGAGCGGCACAGGGCGTGACATGAGGGCCAAAGCTACCCCCATTCGCCGTCCGTCGACCCGACCGCCGGCGACCCTTGGCATGCGCTGATGGGATAACTTCTCCGCATCATGACCCTGCCACCAAAAGCCGTGCTCTGGGTTGACGATGAGGCCGAAATGCTCGAGGCCCATCGTCTGTTCCTGCAGGACAAAGGTTACGACGTCGAGATGGCGCGGAATTCGGAAGACGCCCTGGAGCTGCTGCGCCGCCGACGGTTCGACGTGCTGCTGCTGGACGAGCAGATGCCGGGCAAGCGCGGGCTGGAAACCTGGCGCGACGTGCAGATGATCGATCCGATGCTGCCGGTCGTCATGATCACGAAGAGCGAGGAAGACGGCACGCTGCGCGAGGCACTGGGTGCGGCCGTGCACGACTATCTCGTGAAGCCGGTGAATCCGCGACAGGTGCTCGCCGCCATTACGCGCATCCTGGACGGCACGCGACTTCGCCAGCAGGCGCTGGCACGCGAATTCGTGGAGCGCTTCCGCGCCTTCGAGCTCGAGGGCTACAGCAGCGACTGGCGCGGCTGGATCGAGCGCACGGCTGAAGTGACGCGCTGGGACGTTGCACTGGACGAGGCGGGCGAGGGCGGACTCCGCGAGTCACTGGTGGGCCTGTATCCCGCCATGCGCCGCGAGTTCGCACACTTCATCCGCCGGCAGTATCCGTCGTGGCTCGCCGACCTGGAGGGCGACCGCCCGCCGCTGAGCATCGACATCGTGTCGGAGCATGTCGCGCCGCTGCTCACGACCGAAAAGGCAGCAGTGTTCATCGTCGTCGACTGCCTGCGCATGGATCAGTGGCTTGGCCTGGCACCGCTGCTCGGCCAGTGGTTCACCGAAGAGCGTTCGCACTACTACTCCATTCTGCCCACCGCCACGCCGTACTCGCGCAACGCGCTGTTCAGCGGGCTCTTTCCGGGCGAGATGGCCGGCATGCATCCGGATTGGTGGAAGGAGCGCGAGGACGAGTCGCTGAATGCACATGAGCGGCAGCTGCTGGAGCTGCAGCTGAAGGAGCTTGGGCACAACGTCAGCGTGCGCTATCACAAGATCAGCACGCCGCACGAGTCGGAAGAGCTGGAGCGGAAGGTCTCGACGGCCGTCTCACCCGAGGGCGTGAGCGCGTTCGTGTTCAACTTCGTGGACCTGCTCACGCACGGCCGGTCGGACAACTCGGTGCTGCTGGAAGTCGCGAAGGACGAAGTCGCGTTACGCCGGCTCACGCGCCAGTGGTTCGAGCGCTCGGCGCTTTTCTCCGTGCTCAAGGAAGCGGCGCGCAAGAAGATCACGGTGATCCTGACCAGTGATCATGGTTCCATTCTCTGCCAGACACCGGCGACGGTGTTCGCGCGCCGTGATGCGACGCACAACCTGCGCTACAAGTTCGGCGAGGACCTGCGGGCCGAGAAGTCGGAGCAGGCGCTGCTTTTCCCGAATGCCGATGCGCTGCGGCTGCCGCGGCGGGGACTGGGAAAGAACACACTCCTCGCTGCCGGTGACTGCTACTTTGTGTATCCAACGAAACTTCGCGAATACCAGGGCCGGTATCGCGGTGGCTTCTTTCATGGCGGCGTCAGTCCTGAAGAGATGATCCTGCCGCTCGTTCGACTCGTACCCCGTCGCTGACCGTGTATCGCCGACTGCTGGGAATCCTGCGCCCGCATTCGTGGCGCATGGCGGCCACGATCGTGTGCAACCTGATTGTCGCTGCGCTCGACGTGATGTCGCTGGCGCTGCTGATTCCGTTCCTGCAGGCGTTGTTCGGCCTGTCGGTGTCGGGGTCGCAGCAGGTGGCAACGAGCGGTGTGCAGCGCCTGCTGAACGACGCGCTCGGTCGGTTTCTGGATCCGACCGACAAGATGGGATCGTTGCAGGTGGTGGTGCTGGTCATCCTCGCGGCCATCACGCTCAAGAACGTGTTCGCGTGGCTCAGCGGCCAGCTTGGCGCGGGCTTGCAGGAACTGGTGACGCGTGACTTGCGCGACACGGTCTATCGTCACCTGGTGCAGCTGCCGCTCAAGTATTTTCAGCGCACCAAGACCGGACAGGTCGTTGCGCGCATCCTGACTGACACCGCGCAAAGCAAGGCGCTGATCACGGAACTGGTCACGCGCTCGCTGCAGAGCGGCGCGACGTTCATCGTGAGCGTCGCGTTCCTGATCTCGCTGAGCTGGAAGCTTACGCTCGTGTCGCTGGTGCTGGCGCCGCTGCTGATCGGCGCGCTGCAGCCCATTCTGAAGAAGCTGCGCAAGCGTCATCGTCGGCTCAGCAACGAGTACGGCGAGATGACGAGCATCGTGCAGGAAGCGGTCAGCGGCATCCGCCTCGTGAAGGCGACTGGTGCCGAGCCGCACGAGGCGGGGCGCTTCACCGATGCGAGCGGCCGGTACGCGAAGGCGATGACGCGCGTGGCCGCACTTGGCGCGCTCTCGCAGCCGGTGACGGAAGTGGCGGGCACCGCGATCGCGGTACTCGTGCTTTGGATCGGTGCGCGACAGGTGCTGGTGGATGGCACCATGAATGGTGGCGCGCTCATCACCTTCCTCGTCGTGGTGCTGCGCATGCTGCAGCCGCTGAAGCAGCTGTCGCAGGTGCCGGCCACTGCGCAGTCGTCCATGGCCAGTGCGGAACGGCTCTTCGAGGTGCTCGATGAGCAGACCGAGGCCGACATCGATCGTGGCACGCGCGACGTGACGGCGGTGAACGAGGGCATCCGCTTCGAGCAGGTGTCGTTCACCTACGGCGACGAAGCCGTGCTGAGCGATGTCAGCTTCGAGGCGCCGCGCGGTGGCATCGTGGCACTGGTTGGTGCCAGCGGGGCAGGGAAGAGCACACTGGTTGACCTGGTGCCGCGATTCAACGCGCCTACATCGGGCCGCATCCTGCTGGATGGCATCGACCTGCAGCAGATCCGCCTGACATCGCTGCGCAAGCTGACCGGCATCGTGAGCCAGGACACGGTGCTGTTCAACGACACCGTGCGCGCGAACATCGCATTCGGTGCGCCCGGCATCTATACGCACGCGCAGGTCGAGGAGGCGGCACGATCGGCCAATGCGCACCAATTCATCGTGGCGCTGCCGCAGGGCTATGACACCGTGCTTGGCGAGCGTGGCACGCGGTTGAGCGGTGGACAGCGCCAGCGTGTCGCAATCGCGCGCGCACTGCTCAGCGACCCGCCGATCCTGATTCTCGACGAAGCCACCTCGGCACTCGACACCGAGAGCGAGCGTCTCGTGCAGGAAGCCATCGACCGGCTGCTGGCGGGGCGCACGGTCTTCGTGATCGCGCATCGGCTCAGCACCGTGGAGCATGCGAACCAGATCCTCGTGCTCGATCGCGGGCGCATCGTCGAGCGCGGTACGCATGACGCACTGCTTGCAGCACGCGGCGCGTACCATCGCCTGTACACCATGCAATTCCGCGAGCGCAACCTGCTCGATGTCGTGACGGTCGAGGTATGAGTCGCATCGTCTTCTATCATCCATCGCCACGGTGGAACGGTGTGGCACGGGTGTACACGGAGATCGGTCGCGCGCTCGCTGCACGTGGTGTGACCGCGGCGATGGCCTGTCCCGCCGCGTCGGCGGTCGCGGCAGCATGCACGGGCCTCGAGGTACTGCCGTTCGACGATCGCGACAGCCTGCTGTCCGATGCACTGCGACTGGCCGTGCTGCTGCGCGAGTTCGGCGCCGACGCGGTGATGGTGAACAACGAGTCGGAACACCTGCTCGCGGCATTCGCGCTGCGCCGCAACGGTCGCGGTGTGCTGTTCCGCCGCATGTCTCACGGCTCGGCATCTCCGCTTTCATTCGGTGCGCGGCTCGCGCTGCGCCTGGTGCCGACCTGGTTCATGCATGGCTCGGCCACGGAGGCGCGCGCCGCTCGACCGGTAAAGAAGTTGCGCGGCCGGATCGTGGCGGACCTCGCGGTGGATCCGCTGCAGTTCGAGCGCGTGATCGCCGCGTCGCGACCGCTCGGCACCAGCACGATCGCCGTCGTCACCGATCCCGGTTCGCAGCGCGCGACGGCGGCGGCACTCCGCAGCATCGCCGCGATGCGTCGTCGCGGGCATCCCATACGCACCCTGCTGCTCGGCATGCCGCATGACGTGAGCGAGATACGCGTGCATGCCACCGCGCTTGGCCTTGGCGATGAGCTGGTGCTGGCCGGTGATCCCGTCGATCGTGCGCCGCTGCTGGCATCGGCCGACATCGTGTGGGTCACCGCCGACAGCGATGACGGCGGCCTCGCCGTGCTTGATGCGATGTCACTGGGTTGCCCGGTCGTGGCCACACGCGGCACGGTCGGCGAGAAGTACGTGCAGCATGGCGAGACCGGCCTGGTCGCCGATCGTGATGACGCGCTCGCGACCGCCGCGCTGGTCACGCTGCTGCGTGCTGATCCCGCCCGGATGTCGCGACTCAGCGATGCGGCTCGGGTGGAAGTGCGCGCGCGACGCGCATTGTCGTCGGTCGCCGATGCGATCATGGGTGCGCTGGAGGATGCCGCGGTGCCGCAGGCGGCAGTCTGACCGCCGCCGCCGCGCCGCCTGCCGTCGTGAAGCCCACGACGCTGCAGCATCGGCTGGAGTACGTGGCCATCCGCGTCGTCGTGTCCGTCCTCGGACGCATGCCGGTCAGCGCCGGGTCGCAGGTCGGCGCATGGCTTGGCCTGCTGGGATACCGGCTTGGCATTCGGTCGCGCGTGGTCGAGGCACAGATCGCGTTCGCGTTTCCGGAACTCACGGCACGCGCGGTGCAGTCGCTTGCGCGCCAGTCGTACGAGAACCTCGGCCGCACGTCGCTCGAGGCGGCGCTGATGGAACGGCGCACGCCGGTCGAACTGATCGCATTGTTCGAGCGTGTGGATGGATGGGAGCACATCGACCATGCGATCGTCGCGGGCAACGGAGCATTGCTGGTCACCGGGCACCTCGGCAACTGGGAACTCGGCGGCAGCTACATCGCGGCGCGCGGCGTGGGTGTGGACGCCATCGCCCGGCACATGAGCAACCGCGTCTTCGAGCGATACCTCACTCGCGTGCGCGAGCGGTTCGGCGTGCGCGTGGTGTTCGACGAGAAGGCCGTGCGGCAGACGCCTCGCAGTGTGCGCGAGAATCGCATCGTGGGCTTCCTCGCGGATCAGGGCGTGGCAGGGCTGGCCAGCACCTTCGTGCCGTTCTTCAATCGCATGACGAAGACGCCACGCGGTCCCGCCGTGTTTGCGCTGAAGATGCAGGTGCCGGTGATCTTCGTGGTGTCGGTACGTGAGCCCTCGGGCCGGTATCGGCTCATTGTCGAGCATGTGGAGGTTACCGACACCGGTGATCGTGAAGCCGACACCACCGCGCTCGTGGCACACTATACCGCGCGCCTGGAGCACTGGGTGCGCGAGTATCCCGGTCAGTATTTCTGGCAGCACCGCCGCTGGAAGTATCAGCCCGTCGGCGCCCCGCCGCTGCCGGCGGGCATGTGACCGCGCCCGCCATTACGACGCCGATGCCGGCACCGACACCCGTTCGTGCGACGGTCGTGCAGGTGATGCAGCGCGATACGCGTGCGATAGTCGGCATGGTGCTCATCATCGCGCTCGTCGGGGCGGCGATCTTCGCGCCGCTGCTCACGTCATACGATCCCACCGCGATCGACCTTGGCCAGCAGCTGCTGCGTCCGTCGCGCCTGCACTGGCTTGGCACGGACATTCAGGGTCGCGACATCCTGGCGCGGCTGCTCTTCGGTGCGCGCATCTCGCTGTCGGTCGGACTTGGCGCACAGACACTCGCGCTGCTCGTCGGCGGCACGTTGGGACTCGCGAGCGGATTCTACGGTCGCTGGGTGGATGAACTCGTGATGCGCATCGCCGATGTCACGCTCGCATTTC
Source organism: Gemmatimonadaceae bacterium (assembly GCA_014377535.1). Classification (GTDB taxonomy): domain Bacteria; phylum Gemmatimonadota; class Gemmatimonadetes; order Gemmatimonadales; family Gemmatimonadaceae; genus JACMLX01. Next base: position 3,133 of record JACMPK010000133.1, on the reverse strand, counting down.
CCACGCTGCTGCTGCTCATTGCAATGGTGGCAGCGTTCCAGCCCAGTATCACGGTGGTCACGATCACGATCGGCATCGTGGGCTGGGCGGGCGTCGCGCGACTGGTGCGCGGACAGGTGATGGTCGTGCGTGGCCTGGAGTACGTGCAGGCGGCGCGCGCCCCCGGCGGCAGCGACGTACGCATCCTGCTGCGTCATGTGCTGCCGGCGGTCACGGCGCCGCTGGTGATCGTCGGCACGCTGGGTATCGCGGCCGCAATCATGGCGGAGTCGTCGCTCAGCTTCCTCGGGCTTGGCGTGCAGCCGCCCACGCCCAGCTGGGGTGGCATGATCGCCGATGCGCGCGACCTTTCGCAGCTGCGCCGCGCGCCCTGGACATCAGTCGCGCCCGGCCTCACGATCGGCTGCGCCGTGCTCGCATTCAACCTCCTCGGCGACGCGCTTCGTGACGCCACGGATCCTCGTCAGCTCACCCGCCGACTCGCGCGACAGACGCAGCCATGACCGATTTCAGTGCAGCACAGCAGCGCGAGTATCCGTGGATGACCGACGCGCACGTGACCTACCTCGATCATGCCTCCACCGGCGCGATCCCGAAGTCGTCGGCCGACGTGATGCAGCAGTTCGCGACGCTGCGTCACATGCCGCACATGCTCAAGGCCGAACATTTCTTTCCGGTGCTGCACCGGTCGCGCGAGCTGGTGGCACAACTGATCGGCGCCAGCCCCGACGAAATCGCGCTGACGACCAACACGTCACATGGCTTGAACACCGCCGCGTTCTCGCTGCCGCTTGGCCCGGGCGACGAGATTTTGACGGTCGATCGCGAGTTTCCCGCCAACGTCTTCCCATGGATCAAGCGCGCCGAGCGCAGCGGTGCGACGCTGGTGCGGCTGCCGTGCGTGGATGAGGTGCCGGATGAAGGCGCACTGCTGCACGCCATCGCGACGCGGCCTAACGTGAAGGTCGTCACGGTCAGCTGGGTGTCGTTCTGCAGCGGCGCACGGCTCGACATCGATGCCATCGGCCAGGCCTGCCGCGCTCGCGGTGTGTATTTCGTCGTCGACGCGATCCAGGGCATCGGCGTGATACCGCTAAACCTGACGACGACGCACGTGGACATCCTCTCCTGCGGCGCGCAGAAATGGCTGCAGTCGCCGTGGGGCTCCGCGTTCACCTACGTGCGCCGCGAACTGATCACGCGGCTCGAGCCACCCGAGGCTGGCTGGATGTCCACCAAGGGCTCCGACGACCTGTACAACATGCTGACCTACGAGCCGGCCTGGTTCGACGACGCTCGCCGCTTCGAGGTGATCACGCTGCCGTTCCCCGACTTCGCCGGCATGAACGCGAGCCTCGAGCTGTTTCAGGCACTCGGCATGAACGCGGTCTCGGAACACATTGCAGCACTTGGCGACATGCTGGTGGATTTCTGCGACGCGCACCCCGAAGTTCGCCTGGTCACGCCGCGCGACCGTGCACGCCGCGCCGGTGTCTTCGCGGTGCAGCCGCCTGCCCTCGACGCAGCTTCGGCGCGACTGCGCGCACATGACGTGGTGCATTCCGTCCGCGAACGCTGCATCCGCCTCGCGCCGCACTGGTACACGACGCCAGCGCAGTTCTCTGCGGCTCTGTCGCTGCTGCTCGGCTGAACGGGAGCATTGCCAACGGCAACTGCAACGCCAACTGCAAATGCAACTGCAACGGCAACTGCAACGGCAACTCTTTTCACGCAGAGGCGCGGAGCCGCAGAGGAACTGCAAAAGCTGTGGGAACTACGCTGTGTCTAGTCCTGAAAAATGTCTACACGATGGGTGCGGGCTGTGCCGGCGTGGTGGCCGGCTGAAAGACAGCCTGCGGGGTTTGTAGGTCGAGACTCCAGTGCGGGCGGACCGTGTTGTAGATCGTCACCGCGTGGGCGACCGCCTCGTGCGCGGCGGTGAATGTGGGGAAGACGGCATCGAGATCAAATTCGTCCTTGAGGATGCCGTTCACGCGTTCGGCCACGGCGTTCTGGTAGCAATGCGCCGCATCGGTCATGCTGGGCAGCATGCGGAGGGCGTGCAGCCGGTGGAGGTAGTCATGGCAGCAGTATTGACTGCCCCGATCCGAGTGATGGACGATGCCGGTACAGTCGCCCAGCGCCTGCTGGGCCTGATCGAGCGCGCGGAGGGCCGCGTGGTGCGAGAGGTTGCGACTGAGGTGCCAGCCGACGATGTGGCGCGCGTACAGGTCCGTCACGAGAAACAGGTAGGCGAACACACCGCGCTCGAGGCGCAGATACGTGATGTCACACACGACCACCTGGCGGGGCCCGGTGACCGTCAGGTCCTTCACCAGGTTTGGGGCGACCGCATAGGCATGGCGGGAGTAGGTCGTCTGCGTCGCGCGGCGCTTCCGCGGGACCAAGCGGCCGCTCGTGCGGAGCACGGTGAACAGGCGATCGCGCCCGACCGGCACCCCGGCCGTCGCCAAGGCGTCGTGCAGCTTCCGCGTCCCGAGGCGCGGCTGGACCGCGCGCAGGGCATCGACGTGCGCGATCACGTCAGCGGCCGTGTCGCGCGCGGGGCCCGTCCGGCGCTGCCGTTTGTAGTACGCGTCGCGCGTGCACCCGAGGATGCGGCAGACGGCGCGGCGGTCGCACCGGTCGTCGCCGTGGCAGAGCGCGTGGGCCGTGGCGTACCACAGTTTTTTTTGATGTCGGTCTTGAAGCGCGTGTTGGCTTGGGCGATCAGCTCCTCGTAGACCAGGAGCTTCAGATGGGCCTCGGCCAGCGCCTTCTCGAGCGCGGTAATCCGCTCCTGTTCGCTCCGCATCACCACCTCCACAATGTCTCGTTTCGGCTTGTAGCGCCCGTACTCGTCCAGCCACACTCGCACCTGGCTGATGGTCGTCCGGGCGTCCTGCGCCGCTTCGCGCAAGGTCAACCGTCCCTCCTCCACCTCCGCGACGATCCGCTGCTTCAACTCCGGACTAAAATGGTGAAACGATCGCGTCATGGTCCCACGCCTCCTTGGGGGTGACGTGTAGACGCTAATCAGGACGTGACAGCTTGGCGCTCGGATGACGCGATATGCAGGGTGTGTATGGCTTCTCGAGCGTGCGATGCCGAAGAAGGTGAGGAATGTGTTGCG
>JACMPK010000132.1 GCA_014377535.1 Gemmatimonadaceae bacterium | reverse complement strand
ATGTGATGAAACACCTGAGCCGTTCTGTCATGCTCATTGGCAGCACACTCGTCGCTGCGTGCTCCACTCCGGCGCCCGGTGACGCCCCCGTCTCGTCGCGAGCCGGGCCCGGCCTAGAGCTCGAGACCGCCGGAGCGACGTTCCCGTATCCCGTCTAGACCCCCTGGTTCTCGCGCTATGCCTCCGAAGGCGGTGCCCAGAACAACTATCGCTCCGTCGGCCCGGGCGCCGGCATCCAGGCGTTGCCCGACGGTTCCGCAGACTTCGCCGCGACCGACGTACCCCTCGACGAGGCCGACCGCGCGAAACTGGCATCGCTCGGCATCCGGCAAGTGCCGCTGGTCGTGGGCGGGGCCGCAGTGTCATACAACCTGCCGGGCGTGACGCGCCAACTGCGGCTCGATGGCGCCACGCTCGGCGACATCTACCTCGGCAGGATCACACGCTGGAACGATCCGACGCTCGTCGCGCTCAATCCCGACATCTCGCTGCCCGATGCACCGGTGCACGTGATCACGCGCGCCGACACCAGCGGCACCAGCTGGATTCTGACGGAATATCTCGCGCATCTCAGCCCCGGCTGGGCCAGAGGACCGGGCCGCAGCCGCTTTCCGGCGTGGCCGGTCGGGTCGCGTGTACGCGGGAATGAAGGTGTCGCAGCGGAGATCAAGGCGACTGAGCACGCCGTGGGCGTCGTCGAAGCCGTGTACGCCATGCAAAACCGCCTGAAGGTTGCACGGATTCAGAATCATGCCGGCGCGTGGGTCACGCCGCAGACCGGCGGGCTGCGCGCTGCGGCAACGGCCATGCTCGCATCCATTGATGACACACTGGAGTTTGCCACCAGCATCAGCGACGCACCAGGTGAGGCGAGCTATCCCATTGCGGCACTCTCGTGGCTTCTCGTGCCGTCGCGTGGCCGAGACTCGCTGCATCTGCGCGCCGCCGCCGACTTCGTGCGCTGGGCGCTGGAGCATGGCCAGGACGACGCGTTGGCGCTGGGGTATGCACCGTTGCCCGATGCCATGCGTCGCTCGCTGCTGCGCACCTGGAGTACGAGCACACGCTGAGCATGGCCCGTTGCCGCACGCTGTTTCACACGCCGTCGACCGGAGTGTCACCGGTGAAAGGCAGTGCTCGTGTTCGCGGCCTCGGCACAGGTGCCGCGCCACCCCGCCGACAGTAGCTTCCGGCAGGCTCATTCCCCTGCCCCGCCCGCATGTCGCTCCCCTCGCCCCGACGCCGCCCGCCCGCCTCGCCACAGCCGGTGGCTCCGGCAGGGCGCACCAACGCCGGTCAGCCCGCAGCAGCGCACGGTGCGGGCGCGAGCGGCCGGCCATCTGACGACTGGCGTCGCATTGCCGCCATCGACATCGGCTCCAACTCGATCCGCGCCATCGTGGCCGATGTGAGCAACACGGGCCAGATCCGCACGGTCGACGAGATGAAGGCAGCGCCGCGCCTCAGCACCGGTGTCGACGAGACGGGACACCTCTCGGTCGAGAGCGCGCTGTCGGCCATCGAGGCGCTGCAACGCATGGCGACGCTCGCGATGCAGCTGGGCGTGGAGCGCATCGAGTGCGTCGCCACGAGTGCCGTGCGAGACGCCACCGATGGCCCGGCATTCGTGCGACAGGTGAAGAAGTCCACCGGACTCACCGTGCGCGTGATCTCCGGCGAAGATGAAGCACGCCTCTCGTTCCGGAGCGCGCAGGCGCACTTCGACCTGGCGCACGGGCGCATGGTCACCTGCGACATCGGCGGTGGCTCGGTGGAACTTGCGCTCTCGGCAGACGGCCTCGTGGAGCGCCTGCTTTCAATGCCTTTCGGTGCAATCCGCGCGACGGAGAATTACCTGAGCAAGGCCACGCGTCGTGGGACGGTCAGCAAGCTGCGCAAGGCGTTGCGCGAGGAGATTCGCGAGCGCTTCGCGGTGAAGGAATGGCGTGGTGCCGGCATGATCGGCTCAGGTGGCACATTCACCAACGTCGCCGACATGCTGCTCGCGCAGCAGGGCATCACCGCCGCACGCACGGTGCACGGCAAGGTGGTACGTCGTGGTGAGCTGGAGCACCTGCTCGACCAGCTGATCGAGATGTCGCCGGTTGAGCGACTCGTGGTGCCCGGGCTGAATCCTGCACGCGCCGACATCATCGTCGCCGGCATGGCCGTGGCGGCCGAGGTGATGGCGTTCCTCGACATCCGCGCCTTCCAGACATCGGCATACGGCATCCGTGAAGGGCTGCTGCTCGAGGCGGCAGAAGTGTCGCCGCATGCGACCGATCCGGGCGAGGGACGCCGGCGCAGCGTGCAGCAGTTCGCCGAGCGCACGCAGTACGAGGAGCCACACGCGAAGCATGTGCAGAAAATTGCATTACAGCTGTTCGACGCCATCGGCGTGCGTATCGGCTGCGCGCCCGAGGATCGCGACACGCTGCGCGACGCCGCCCTGCTGCACGACACCGGCTATCACATCAGCTACAACGATCACCACAAGCATTCGTACCACCTCATCGTGCACGCCGATCTGCTCGGCGTCTCACCCGAGGAGCAGGTGGTGATGGCGAACGTGGCGCGCTATCATCGTGGCGCGGTGCCGAAGGACAAGCATCCCACGTTCGCGGTGCTCACGGCGGATCAACAGGCGCGAGTACGCCGCCTCGCGGCGCTGCTGCGCGTGGCCGACGGTTTCGACCGCGGTCACATCGGTGCCGTGCAGCAGGTAAAGGTGCGCTGGACCGAACGGGCGCTGCGCCTGACACCCGTGCCCGACCTTCGCGCGCGGTCCACGCGACTCGAGCTCTGGGGTGCAAGTCGCAAGAGCGACCTGCTGGAAAAGCTCCTCGACATTCCGGTGCTCGTGATCGGGCCGGACGGCAAGCCCGTGGAGTCGGAACCCACGGATTCGGTAGACTGAGCGACGCGCGACCCACTGAAGCCCCGCTGCGCGTCGCCTGCGGAGCGGATGTCATCAGCGGACCTCAGTGCGACGCACGCCCCCACGGATCCCGCAGCAGTCGCACATGCGTTGCGCGTTCCGGCTCACCGGGCGCGGGGGTCCGCTGCAGGTACGTCCCGTCCGTCTGCAGCACCCACGCCTGCCGGTTGTCCTCGAGGCAGGTGCGCAGCAGCGACTCGAGTCGGACGTGCAGCACCGGCGACTCGATCGGTGCGACCGTCTCCACGCGTCGGTCGAAGTTGCGGGGCATCCAGTCGGCTGAGCCGAGATAGTACTCCGGCTTGCCGTCGTTGCCGAAGAAGAAGAGGCGCGAATGCTCCAGGAAGCGACCGATGATGCTCTGAACCACGATGTTCTCGCTCACACCCGGCAGGCCGCTCCGCAGGCAGCAGACGCCGCGCACGATCAAGTCGATTTTCACACCGGCCGCCGATGCGCGGTAGAGCGCAAGGATCGCATCGGGATCGACCAGCGCGTTCATCTTCGCGATGATGCGTCCTGGGCGGCCCTCGCGCGCATGCTCCGCCTCGCGATCGATCAGTTCCACGAAGCGGCGGCGCATGTTCGCCGGCGCCACCAGCAGCTTGCGGTACAGCTCCTGGCGACTGAATCCCGTCAGTGCGTTGAACAGGTCGCTCACATCGGCGCCGATGCCCGGGCTGCACGTGAACAGTCCGAGGTCGGTGTAGAGCTTCGCCGTCCGCGAGTGATAGTTGCCGGTACCGATGTGCACGTACCGGCGGATGCCATCGGGCTCGCGGCGCACGACGAGCGCCGTCTTGGTGTGCGTTTTCAGCCCCGGCACGCCGTACACCACATGCACGCCGTAATTCTCCAGCGTCCGAGCCCACGCGATGTTGTTCGCCTCGTCGAAACGCGCCTGCAGCTCGATCAGCACGACCACCTGCTTGCCCCGTTCCGCCGCCTCGATCAGCGAGCGCACGATCGCCGTTTCGCCCGATGTGCGGTACAGCGTGAGCTTGATCGCCAGCACCTGTTCGTCGGTCGCCGCACGCTCGATGAAATGCTCGACCGTCTCGCGGAAGCTTTCGAACGGATGATGCACGAGCACGTCGTGCTCGCGAATCGCGTCGAAGATGTTTGCCACATCTGCCAATTCAGTCGGGATGCCAGGCACAAACGGTGGATACTTGAGATCGGGCAGGTCGATGGCTGACGCCAACGACATCAGGTCGCCCAGATCCAGCAGCGTGCCCGGTTCATCCACATCGCGTTCGCTGAGCGGCAGCGCGACCATCAACGCATCCTCCTCGTCCCGCAGCTCCTCCATCAGCAGCGTGCGCAACGCGTCGGGCATGCCTGTCTGCACCTCGAGCCGCACCACCTCGCCAAATTTCCGCTCGAACACCTGTCGCTCGACGACCGACAGCAGGTCGTCATCCTGCTCGACACCGGTGAGCTCGAAATCCGAGAAGCGCGTGATGCGGAACGCATGCCAACTCAGCACCTCCATGCCCGGAAAGAGCGATCCGAGGTTTACGCCGATCACATCCTCGATCGGCACGAAGTGACCGGGCCGACCCGCCGGCACCCAGCGCGCAAGCGACTTGGGCACCTTCACGCGTGCGAAGTGCTCGTGCCCGTTGTGTGGATCGCGCACCCGCACCGCGAGCGAGAGCGACAGGTTGGAGATGTAGGGAAATGGGTGCCCGGGATCGACGGCAAGCGGCGTGAGCACCGGAAACACCTGCGACTCGAAGAACGCATCCACCACCAGCCATTCCGCCGGCGTGAGTTCGTTCATGCGTACCAGGTGCACGCCATGCGCCGCCAATGCCGGCAACAGGTCGTCGGTCAGGCAGCGACGCTGCATGTGCAGCATCTCGTTCACGCGCTTGTCGATGCCCGTCAACAATTCCGCCGGTGACAGCCGCTCCTGCGGATAGCCTCCCTTCCCGCTCTTCAGCTTGCGACGCAATCCGCCCACGCGAACCATGTAGAACTCGTCCAGGTTCGAGCTGAAGATTGCCAGGAACTTGAGGCGCTCCAGCAGCGGCGTGCGCGGATCACGAGCCTCGTCCAACACGCGCGCATTGAATTCCAGCCAGCTCAGCACGCGACTGAAGAACAGGTGCGCCTCGCCAGCGACGCCGACGGAGCCCATCGCGTCGGCGTCCGCATCACCACCTCGCCGCTTCCT
>JACMPK010000014.1 GCA_014377535.1 Gemmatimonadaceae bacterium | reverse complement strand
TCGCGCGGAAGAAGATCAGCCGCAGCGATACCGGCGCGTACGGTCGTGCAGTTCCGGAGACGCGCCGTCGTCCAAGCGACGACTTTTAGGCGCGCCGCAGCTGGACCGTCTTTTTGACCGCCGCATGTGCGTTGGCTCGTTCAGCAATGCGCATGCGGCGGTTTACGTTTTGACACGAGCGTGGCTGGTGTGGCTTTCGTGGCCAGCATGGGCGGTGTTGCCAGTGGCGCGAGCGGCGCGACCGAATCCGCGCGCACCACAACGTCGGATGCTTCGAGTCGCGCGAAGCGGCAGCAGCATCGCTGCTGTCACCGCAGGCTTGCATCAAAGGCCTGCGGGCGAACAGTCGCTGCAGAAGAGTGGCAAACATGACGCGACAAACGTCTGTTCGCGGGCAGCCGCGACAGGCGTTTGCCCTGTTCAGCCGCGATCACCGAGGAGCTGAGCTGGCAGGACGACAGAACGCTGGTGAGCATGCTCCTTGCTCCGAGCTCATGCATTCGCTGCATCATGCGCCTCCCGCCTCGCCTCCGTGTTCCTCCTCGCAATGCCTTGCACCCGCCCGTCTGGCGTTGCTGCCGTCGCACGCGGTGTCTTCGGGACGCCGGCGCGATGCCAGCGTCGGCACCGGCACCGGCATCGGCGTCCGCGAGTGCATCAGCATCAGCAGCGGTCGAAGCACGGACCACCAGACCGCTCACGATGAGCGACGCGCCTGCTTCGACGGCTGCACCGGGCACGGTTCACGTACCGGAAGTCACACTCGGCCTGTCGGCAGACGCCGAGCAGTTTGCCCGTGGCGTTGCCGATGATTTCGGCGACCTGCTCGCATCACTGTCCGGCTATGCGGAACTCGCGCTCGAATGCACGAATGATCCGCACATGCGCACCGTTGCTCTGGTCCGCCTGCGCGAGCTGTCCGCACGGGGGCTCGCGCTCACGCAGCAACTGCGCACGTATGCGCGACGTGATCCGCCGGTGCTGCGCGTCATCGATGCCAACGAAATGATGGACGCTGCGCTGGCGGCAACCACCGACGCGCGCAGCGCTGACATCGATCTCGACCTGCGCTGCAACGTCGCGCCGGCGGTGGTGCGCGGCGACGCGGCAATGCTCCAGCAGGTCGTGACGGCGCTGATCACGAATGCGCACGAGGCGATGCCTGCAGGCGGCACGCTGACGGCGGCGACGAACCTGGTCGAGATGCCGCATGATGCCGCGCGCACGATCATCGTGCCTGCGGGTCTGTACATCGTGCTCACGATCGCCGATACCGGCGTCGGCATGTCGGCCGAGACGACGTCACGCATGTTCGAGCCGTTCTTCACCACGGGGCCGCGCCGCACGCATGGCGCGGGCATGAGCCTCGCCACGGTCGCAGCCATCACAGCGCAGCATGGCTGGGTCATCGGCGTGGAGAGCAAGGTGGAAGTCGGCACCGCCATCTCGCTCTACATGCCACTCGCCGCGGAGGCTGTGTCATTTGTGCCCGGGCTGGACGATCAGTCCAGCCGTGACACCATGCCGTCGCGCAGCGCATAACGCTGGCCCGTGACGGGATCGACTCCGTCGCCATTGCCGGTCAGCGGCAGGGAAAGTCGCTCGCCATGCTCACTCATCCAGCCGATCTGGCGTGCCGGCACGCCGACCATCAGCGCATACGGCTTCACACCCTGGTTCACCACCGCACCCGCACCGACGAACGCAAACTCGCCGATGGTGACGCCGCAGACGATCGTGCAATTCGCACCCAGCGTCGCGCCGCGCCTGATCACGGTGTCGCGGTAATCGTCCTTCCGTGACACCGCCGCGCGCGGGTTGTACACATTCGTGAACACCATGCTCGGCCCGCAGAACACGTCATCCTCGAGGGTGACGTTGTCGTAGATCGAGACGTTGTTCTGCACCTTGCAGTTGTTGCCGATCACGACGCGGTTGCCGACGAACACGTTCTGCCCGAACGAGCAGCGCTCGCCGATGCGCGCACCGCCGCTGATGTGCACCCAGTGCCAGATCCGCGTGTCATCGCCGACGACGGCGCCGTCGTCGACGATGGCGGTGGGATGAATCGTGGGCGGCATCAGTACTCCAGCGGCAGCGCCACTCGACGGCCGTCGCGGGCACTGAGGTAGGTGGCGATCAGCAGCTCGAGCGAGTGCAGGCCTTCGCGGCCGTCAGTCTCCGGCTCCGCCTCCCCGCGCAGTGAACTGATCACGTTGTCGTAATACAGCGGGTGACCGAACCCGTAAACCGACGTGGTGTCGTAGCTCGCCTGCTGAACCAGCTCGTCATCGGGATCGCTGTCCTCGAACTCCCAGTGCTCGATCTTGTTCACGGCCACGCCGCCCAGCTTGACCGTGCCCTTCTCGCCCAGGATCGTGATCGATCCTTCGAGATTTTTCGGGTAGGTCAGCATGGTGACGCTCATCGAGCCCAGCGCGCCGGTGCGCCAGCGGATCGACAGGACGCCCGTGTCCTCGACCTGAATGTTGCGCGCGAGGGTTGCCGTGTAGGCCTGCACGCTCTCGACTGGCCCGATCAGCCAGTCCAGCAGGTCCACGTAGTGACTCGCCTGGTTCATGAAGGCACCTCCGTCGAACTCCCAGGTGCCGCGCCATGCCGAACTGTCGTAATAGCTCTGCGGCCTGCTCCAGAAGACGTTCACGGTCACCATGTAGATCTTGCCGAAGCGATGCTTCTGCATGGCCTTTTTCACGTGCTGTAGCGTGGGATTCCGACGGTTCTGCTTCACGACGAACAGATGGACGCCAGCCATGTCACATGCCGCCACCATCGCTTTGCCATCCTGCCAGCGAGTGGCCATCGGCTTCTCGGTGATCACATGTCGGCCGGCCGACGCACAGGCGATTGCCTGAGCCGCATGCACACCGCTCGGCGTCGCGATGATTACCGCATCGACGGGGGGCTGGTGCGACAGCAGGGTTTCCAGCGAATCACAGGCGGTCGCACCGGTCTGGGCCGCTGCCGCAAGCATCAGCTCCGGCGAGACGTCGCAGACCGCGACGAGCTCGGCTCGATCAGCGTGCGCCTCGATCGAGCTGATGTGGTTAGCCGAGATACGGCCGCAACCAACGAGTCCGAACCGGATCTTGCGATCGGTGACTGGCCGGACTCGCGTCGGAATGATGAGTGACATGTCTGATTCTGGGAGGAAGGCCTCGTCCGGCAAATTAGCGTTGGGAAGTCGATCCGGCGCCAGCAGACGACTGCATTCGGCACATCGCAGCTGGCACGACTCGCCGCCCGGTGCTGTTATCTTCAGGTGTTCGGTGCGCATCTCGCGCGCCGCGTCGCCGGCGATGGAGAGGGACGCATGAATTTCCACACGTACACCAAGTACAACCCGGAGCTGGCGGACGCAGTGGACCTGCAGTCGCTGCTGGACGGGTTGTCGGATTTCCTGTTGCAGAGCGGGTTTGCGGAATCGGGTGCCTACAACCCGTGGGGTCCGGACGAGGAGCCGGCCGACCGCTCCATGGACGCGCTCAAGGATGCGGTGCTGAATGCGCTGATCGATAGCGGCCAGTTCACGCCCGAGATGCTGGCCGCGCTCCGCGGCGACGGTGACGAGGATTCACAGGCGAAGTTGGCAGACCTGCTCGACAAGATCGTGCAGCGCCTGATCGACGAAGGCTTCCTCAACACCACCGTCACGCCAAAGGCGATGGACTCGCACCAGCCCGTGACGGGCAAGGGCGGTCTCGCGCATGCCGCCAGCCAGGATGTGCAGTTCAACCTGTCGCAGAAGGGCGTCGACTTCCTGGGTTACAAGTCGCTCCGCAACATTCTTGGCTCGTTCGGCAAGAGCACCTTCGGCAGTCACGACACGCCGTACCTGTCCACCGGCGTCGAGAGCGACGCCTGGAGCAAGCCGTACGAGTTCGGCGACGTGTTGAACCTGGACGTGAACGAGACGCTCAAGAACTCGATGCTTCGCACCGGATCGCTCGACGTCCCCATGGACCTCGAGTACAGCGACCTGATGGTGCGCCAGTCGGAGTATCGCTCCAGCTGCGCGACCGTGTTGATGCTGGACACGTCGCACTCGATGATCCTGTACGGCGAGGATCGGTTCACCCCCGCCAAGAAGGTGGCGCTGGCGCTGACGCACCTGATTCGCACGCAGTTCCCGGGCGACACGATCCGCGTCGTGCTCTTCCACGACAGCGCGGAAGAGATCCCGATCTCGGCGCTGGCGTCGGCACAGGTCGGCCCGTACCACACGAACACCGCGGAAGGGCTGAAGCTGGCGCGTCGCATCCTGATGTCGCAGAAGAAGGACATGCGACAGATCGTGATGATCACCGATGGCAAGCCGAGCGCGCTCACCATGCCTGATGGCCAGATCTACAAGAACAGCATGGGCCTGGACATGAACGTGATCGGACAGACGCTGAAGGAAGTCGCGGATTGCCGCCGCAACGGCATCACGATCAACACCTTCATGCTGGCGCGCGACCATGCGCTGGTGGCATTCGTGAAGAAGGTCTCGGGCATCGCGCGCGGCAAGGCGTACTTCACCAACACCATGAGCCTTGGCCAGTTCGTGCTGATGGACTTCCTTCGCAAGAAGACGAAGCGGGTGAGCTGACCTGACCGTACGAAAAGCGTCTCGGAAGCGCTCTCCCGCCGCAAGTGTCAGTGATGACGCGCTGCGGCGGTTTGGCCGTTTGCTTCGTGCGTGGTACCGCGTCAACGCCCGTGACCTGCCGTGGCGACGCACGCGTGATCCGTACGCGATTCTCGTGTCGGAACTCATGCTGCAGCAGACACAGGTGCTGCGCGTGGTGCCGCGTTGGCACGAGTTCCTGTCGCGGTTCCCCGCATTGAACGAGGTCGCCGACGCACTGAAGGACAGCGACGTCGCCGAGGCCGACCTGTTCCTCCAACTCGTCGGCATGCTGCACGTCTACACCGAGCGCTGGGACACGGGGCGGGCCTATCTCACCGCTGTCGCCCACCGGGCAGGGCGCCGCAGCCGCACCGCGACGGCCGCGCACCCCGCGGCGACGTTGTCAGAACTGTGCTGGCGCACGGGCCGGTGGGACGAAGCGTGGGCGTTGGCCACGAGCGACCTCGTCACCGAAGTCACCCTGACCGGGGCGAGGGTGTGGTTGCTGGCGTTCACCGCCCATCTCGATGCGGGATTCGGCAACGCCGACGATTGCCGGCGTCGAGCCCAGGAAGCACTCGCCGAAGGTGGTCCGATGGGCTTGGGCACCGTGGAGATGTGGGCCGAATCCGCGCTCGGCCTCCTCGAACTCGGGCTCGGTCATCCGGTCGCTGCCGCCGCTCACCTCGATCGGGTCGATGCCCTTGCCAGAGCGGCCGAGATCATCGACCCCAGCAGTGTCTGGTGGCAAGCCGACCATGTCGAG
>JACMPK010000131.1 GCA_014377535.1 Gemmatimonadaceae bacterium | reverse complement strand
TCGGCGCTCGCCGAGCAGATCATGCCGCAGCGATACCTGAAGGAGTTCCAGCAGACCCGCGAGGCGGACTTCGCGATCGGCGTTTCGGGTATCGGACGCTTTCGCGTGAATGCATACCAGCAGCGTGGGACAGTGGCGTTTGCGCTGCGCGGCATTCCCTATCAGACGCGCACCGCCACCGAATTGCACCTGCCGGCCATCGTCGAGGAGCTGGCATTGCGGCCGCGCGGGCTGGTGCTCGTCACCGGCATCACGGGGTCAGGCAAGAGCACGGCGCTTGCGGCGATGATTCATCACGTGAATCAGAACCGCTCGGCCAACATCATCACGATCGAGGATCCGGTCGAGTTCCTGCACCGCGACATCCGCAGTCATGTGAGCCAGCGCGAGGTCGGAACCGACACGTTGAGCTTCAGTGCGGCCCTGCGTCGCGTGCTGCGCCAGGATCCGGACGTGATCCTGATCGGCGAGATCCGCGACCTCGACACGCTCGACACGGCGCTGAAGGCGGCGGACACCGGTCATCTCGTGTTTTCGACGCTGCACACCACCGATGCATCCACGACCATCGCGCGCATCCTGAGTTTCTACCCGCCGCACCAGCAGGCGGAAGTGCGGTTCAACCTGGCGAACGCGCTGGCGGGGATCATCTCGCTGCGCCTCGTGCCGCGCAAGGACGGCAAGGGGCGTGTGCCTGCCTGTGAAGTGCTCGTCAACACCGCCGCCGTGCGCGACAAGATCCGCGATCCGGCCGCGTCGCTCGACATCATCGAGTTGATCAAGGATGGCGTGGTCCAGTACGGAATGCAGACGTTCGACCAGAGTCTGCTGTCATGGTATACCCGTGGCATCATCAGCTACGTCCAGGCGCTGTTCTATGCCACGAACCCGAGCGAATTCGCACTGCAGATCCAGGGTGTCGGCTCGGCCAGTGATTCGTCGTGGGACACGTTCCGCGCCAATGCACCGTCCTGAGGAGTCATGTTCAAGAAAGTCCTGATTGCAAACCGTGGCGAGATCGCGCTGCGCGTCATCCGAGCCTGCCGCGAGCTGGGTATCCAGACGGTTGCGGTGTATTCGGAAGCCGACCGCGATTCACTGCATGTCCGTTTTGCCGATGATGACGTCTGCATCGGTCCCGCTGCCGGTCGTGACAGCTACCTGAAGATTCCGCGCATCATCGCCGCCGCCGAGATCACCGGTGCCGACGCCATCCATCCGGGATACGGTTTTCTGGCCGAGAATGCCGAATTTTCCGAGACGTGCACGGCCTCCGGCATCACGTTCATCGGTCCGACGGCGCACCAGATCCGCGTGATGGGCGACAAGGCCTCGGCGCGCGCCGCGATGGCCGCGTGCGGTGTGCCGATCGTGCCGGGCACGCCAGGTCCCGTGGATGATGTGGACGAGGCGCTCGCCTTCGCCGAGTCGATCGGATTTCCGGTCATCATCAAGGCGTCGGCCGGTGGCGGCGGCAAGGGCATGCGCGTGGCGAAGGATGCCGACGATTTTGCGCGCAGCTTCCAGCTTGCACGCAACGAGGCGCTGAGCGCCTTCGGCAATGGCGACGTGTACGTCGAGAAGTACCTCCTTCGTCCACGCCACATCGAGTTCCAGATCCTGGGCGACACGCACGGCAACTGCGTGCATCTGGGCGAGCGTGACTGCTCGGTGCAGCGTCGTCACCAGAAGCTGATCGAGGAGGCCCCGTCGCCCGCGATGACGGCGGACCTGCGCCTGCGGATGGGTGCGGATGCGGTGCGTGGTGCCAAAGCGATCGACTATGTCGGCGCCGGCACGATCGAGATGCTGCTCGACACCGACGGATCGTACTACTTCATGGAGATGAACACCCGCATCCAGGTCGAGCATCCGGTCACGGAAATGCTCACGGGTGTGGACCTGGTGCAGGAGCAGATCCGTGTCGCAGCCGGCCTGCCGTTGCGCACTACGGAGCTGCCGCCGTTGCGCGGGCACGTGATGGAATGCCGCGTCAATGCCGAGGATCCCATGCGCAACTTCCAGCCATCGCCGGGCAAGATCAACACGTTTCATCCGCCCGGCGGGCCTGGTGTGCGCATCGACAGTCATGTGTACGCCGGGTACACCGTACCGCCGTACTACGACTCGCTGCTGGCCAAGCTGATCGTGCAGGCGCCGACGCGCGAGGAGTGCGTGAAGCGCATGCAGGTCGCGCTCGAGAGCTTCATCATCGAGGGGCCCATGACCACGATCCCGTTTCTGGCCAAGGTGATGCAGAACGCGACGTTTCAATCCGGTGATTTCGACACCAAGTTCCTCGAACGCGAAACCGACCTGTTCGCGAAGGAATGACGGTGCGTCTCGATGTCTTTCTCGCGCCGTCGGAATTGACTCCGACGGCGCTCGAACGTCGTGTCGTCGCCGTGATCGACGTGCTGCGCGCCACCACGACGATCGCCGCTGCGCTGCATGCGGGCGCGCGCACCGTGATCCCGTTCCTGACCACGGAAGATGCGATGCGGACCGCCAAGCGCTACGAGCGCGGCGAGGTGAAGCTTGCCGGTGAGCGACAGATGGTTGCGATTCCCGGCTTCGAGCTCGGGAACAGCCCGCTGGAGTTCACGACGGCCTCAGTCGGCGGGCAGACGGTGCTCCTGACGACTACCAACGGCACGCGGGCGCTGCTCGCCGCCGAAGATGCGCGCGCCGTGTATATCGCGAGTTATGGCAACTTTTCGCTGGTGCGCACCCAGCTGCTGCAGGCGCTCCAGGATGGGCACTCCGTCTCGATCGTCTGCGCCGCAAGCGAGGGGATGCCGTCGCTCGAGGATTCGGCGTGCGCCGGACGCTTCGTGCACTCGCTGGTCGATGCGCACGCCGGCCTGATGATGAACGACGCTGCGCGGATGTGTGCGCTGCTGTCGGAACGCTATGGCGACGACTTGTTAGCGCTGTGTGCCGACGCCGAGCATGGGCGTCGATTGAGCGACGCGGGTTTTGCCGCGGATGTGATGGCGTGCGCCACGCTCGACCTGTATCCCGTGTTGGGCGAATTGGTCGAACGCGCGATCGTGCGCGTGAGCACGCCGCAGGCGGCGAGCAGCACGAGCGCATGATGAAACGCGAGTTGAGTGGTGTAGGCCTGCTGCTGCTGGCGCTGTTTCTGGCCGGCCTGCTGGTCACCTTCGCGATCGGGACCGATGGCGGCCTGCTCGAGGTGCGCGGCGCATTCGGCACGATCGGCGCGGCGATCGTGGCACCGCTCGTCGTCGTGCTCGGATGGAGCGGCGTCGTGTTCCTGCCTGTGCTGCCCGTGGTGCATGGCCTGCGGCTGCTGGGTCGGCTGAATCGCTCGGAGGATCGGTCGTGGCTCTGGTTCGCCAGCGGCCTGATGCTGCTGGTGCCGATCGGTTTCGCGCTTGCGTTGCGTGTGGAGCGCGAGACGAGCCTCGTGGCCGGCGTCTGGGGTGGCCTGATCGCGTTCTACCTCGTGAAGCTCGTCGGCTATGTCGGTGCGTGGCTGGCGCTGCTCGCCGGGCTGTCCAGCCTCACGATCGGCACGCTGGCGTGGAATCCGGTGCTCGCGCTGTTCGATCGTGCACCGAAGGTTGCCGCGGCGCTGACACCGACGCGTGATGCAGCGCTTGCGGCGCTGCAGATGGCACCGGCGCCCGAAGAGATGCCTGCGATCGAGGAATACGTTGGCGCATCGTTGGCGCGCGAGACGAAGAAGCTGCCGGTCGCACGCTCGAAGCAGCCCGTGGCACGCGAGTCCGTGACGCGCGATGCGGCTCTTGATCGCGACGAACTGGATGACGACGACGACGAGACGGTCGTGCGCGTGTCACCGGTCGTGCCGCGGCGGAAGCTCGTCCCAGCATCGCGCGAGGAGCGCGTCACGGCGGCAATCGAAGCTACCGCGGTGCCTGATGACGACGTTGGCGCGCTGCTGCCGCCGACGACGCTGCTCACCGAGCCACCGCCGCGGAACGCCGATGCCAACCGGCGCGAGCTCGACGCGTCGGGTGTGCGATTGATGGCCGCATTGAAGACGTTCCGCGTCGATGGCACGCTGGTCGGCCGTACGACGGGACCGACCGTCACGCAGTTCGAAGTGGAGCCCGCCGCGGGCGTGAAGGTCCGGCAGTTCGCGTCGCTCTCGAACGACCTCGCGCTCGCGATGCGCGCAAACAGCATCCGCATCGTCGCGCCGATTCCCGGCAAGGGCGCCGTCGGGATCGAGGTGCCGAATCCGAATCCCGAGATGGTGGCATTCCGCGAGATCGTGGAGCATCCCGATTACACGTCGGCGCGCGCGGCGCTCCCGGTTGCGCTGGGCAAGGATCTGGAGGGCCGGCCTGTCATCGCCGACCTCGCGAAGATGCCGCACCTGCTGATCGCGGGCGCGACCGGCTCGGGCAAGTCGGTGTGCGTGAACACCATCATCACGTCGCTGATCTACCGGCACACGCCTGCCACGCTGCGCTTCCTGATGGTCGACCCGAAGATGGTCGAGCTCTCGGTGTACAACACGTTGCCACATCTCCGGCACAAGGTGATCACGGACAATCGCGACGCGGCCGCGGTGCTCAAGTGGGCGGTGCTCGAGATGCAGGACCGCTATGCGCTGCTGGCGGCGAACGGCTGCCGCAACGTGCAGGACTTCAATCGCCGGGTGCAGGAAGGCGCACGTCTGCAGAAGCCACGCAATCCCGAAATCGCCTTCGAGGTCAATACGTACGATGGCGGCATACTGCCGTACATCGTCGTGATCATCGACGAAATGGCGGACCTGATGATGACCGTGCAGGGTGAGGTGGAAACACCGATCGCCATGCTGGCGCAGAAGGCGCGCGCGATCGGCATCCACCTGATCCTCGCCACGCAGCGACCCAGCGTGAACGTGATCACGGGCCTGATCAAGGCGAACTTCCCCAGCCGCATCGCGTTCCGCGTGGCGAGCCAGATCGACAGCCGCACGATCCTGGATGGGTCGGGTGCGGAATCACTGCTGGGCAATGGCGACATGCTCTTCCTGCCACCCGGCAAGTCGGAGCCGGGGCGCCTCCAGGGCGCGTACCTGTCGAGCGAGGAAACCGAGCGATTGATGCTCTGGTACAACACGCAGCGTGAGCGTGCCGATGCCGAGCGTGAGGCGCTCGGTGCCGCGGTGCCGGGTGCGGTGGTGGAGCCGGACATTCTGGAACAGATCCGCGCACGTGAAGCAGTCGATGCCGGCGGTGGTGACGACGATGGTGATCCGGTCGACCGCGACAAGCTGTTCCGCGAGGCGGCGGAACTGTGCATCCAGCATCAGGGTGGCAGCACATCGCTGCTGCAGCGGCGGTTGAAGGTCGGTTACGGACGCGCGGCGCGGATCATCGACCAGTTGCACGATGCGGGAATCCTTGGTCCGCCGGACGGCAGCAAGCCGCGCGATGTGCTGAAGGGGTTTCAGGATCTGGACGAGATCATCGGGACCTGAGCTGGTCTCACCCTTCGTCTGCAACAGCAACGGCAACTGCAACTGCAACTGCGACTGCAACTGCGACTGCAACTGCGACTGCAACTGCGACTGCAACTCTCCTCACACGGAGACGCGGAATCACGGAGGAACTGCAAATGCTTCTGAACAGCGCTTCGCGAGCGCAGTTCCCACAGCAGTTTCGAGGCGCCGCTGCCTGTCACCGACCGTCGCCAGCTGGTAGAACCCTCCGTGTTTCCGCGGCTTCGTGTGATGGGAGTTCGCAGTTGTAGTTGTCGTTCATGCGATGAAACGACGACGGTCGCATGAATCGGGTGAGCGCGGCCCGAGTGCCGCGCCGATCGTCACGCCATGACACAGACCAAGGCACAGGCGCTTGGCGCCCTCGGAGAGCGCATCGCGGAGCGGTGGCTCGCACGTGACGGCTGGCAGGTGGTGGACCGGCGATGGCGGTCGGGACGGCGCGACATCGACCTTGTCGCGATCCGCGGGAACGTCGTCGCGTTCGTGGAGGTGAAGACGCGCCGGAGCACCTGGTCGGGACAGCCGGTGGAAGCAGTCAATTGGCGCAAGCAGCGCGAGCTGACTCGCTCCGCGCAGACCTGGATCGACCGGCGCGGCGTGTTGATGATGCCGGAAGGCGCGGTCTTCCGGTTCGACGTCGTCGGGATCGTGGCGAATCCGGAGCGGATCGCGGTGCGCCATGTCGCGGCCGCTTTTCCGGCCTTTTCCACCCAATAGCCAATTCGCCTGCATTTGCCCTTGACGGGCTTTGTTCGGTTTCGTATTCTCTTCGGGCGCCGGGGCCCTTGCCCGGATTCACTAGATTGCGGTTCCAGGCCCCGTGCTGCCGCGACCTTCATGCAGGAAAACCGGGATGGCTTCGATGGCGATTTCAGACGACAACAAGAAGAAGGCGCTGGCGCTCGCGGTGGCCCAGATCGAGAAGAATTGCGGCAAGGGCTCCATCATGCGACTCGGCATGGATACGCGCATCAAGGTCGATGCCATTCCGACCGGCGCGATCAACCTCGATGCCGCAATCGGCATCGGCGGCGTGCCCCGCGGGCGCGTCACGGGGATCTTCGGCCCGCAATCGAGCGGCAAGACGGCGCTCTGCCTGCATGTGGTGGCGAAGGCGGAGGAGGCCGGCGGGGGGGCCGCTTTCATCGATGCCGAACATGCGCTGGATACCGAGTACGCCCGCAAGCTCGGTGTCGATATCGACAATCTGCTGATCAGCCAGCCGGACACCGGCGTACAGGCGCTCGAGATCTGCGAAATCCTGGTGCGCAGCGGTGCGGTGGACGTGATCGTGATCGACTCCGTGGCGGCGCT
>JACMPK010000130.1 GCA_014377535.1 Gemmatimonadaceae bacterium | reverse complement strand
CGGCTGCTCGTGTCGCAATACCCGTTCAGCTACGTACAGATCGCGGCGCTTGGCGAGGTGAGCGACAGTGCATTCCTCGTGCATCGTGTCGACACGGCAACCGTCGCGAGCCTGAACCCACGACGGTACCGGGCAGGCGACATCGTGTCATCCGTGCGCTCGGTGCGCGGCGCGCGCGAATACCAGATGGACATCCCGACGATCGTCGAACTGACGGACGATGCCTTCATCAGCAATCATTGCTTCGGGTATGGCGGCACGGTGCACGAGGCGGGGGAAACCTGGTATCGCATCAACATGCTTGCGGCCGACCGGTTGCGCGGTCCCGATGCGCATGGTGCGTTCTTCCTGGACAGCGCGACCTCGCAGCTGCGCCGCATGGAGCTGGACATGAGTCGTGTGGACCGATTGCCGCGCGCGCTCAAGGGTGTGGCGTCGCTGCATGCAGTGACGACGTTCACGGAGCTCGCGCCCGGCATCCCGGTGATCGCGTCGGTGTGCGCCATCACACGGCTGCGCGGCACTGGCGCGACCCGCCCTGCGTCGCCGGCGGAACTGCAGCAACTGGCCGGCTACCGCTTCAAGATCCCGCCACCGGACATCGCTGCACGCGCGGTGATCGCAGTTCCCGCATGGAAGCCGCTGGATCTGCTGCCACCTACGACGGTGTGGTGCAACCGCTGATGCCGGCAGGTGGCCGTACGCTTCGCAGGTGAGATGCGTCGCGATATCGGTACGTCTGTAAGCGTGTGCAAACGACATGGAGAAACGCTGTGCACATGCACGCACTGGAATGCACGGGCACGTATGGCCGCATTCTCGTGCTCGCTGAGCATTCGCATGAAGATGCGCGTCAACCTGTTGACAGTACCGTGATCGCATTGAAGTATGTCGCGCGTCACGCACTGCTCGCGGCCGCACGTCACACGCCTCGTCAAGGAGCGCACTCATGAGTTCGCGCGATCCGCGCTCCCAGCTGCCGTCGCTGCTGTCCGGGCTCGTTGTCGAAACAGCGGTCGAACAGCAGGCCGCGACCCGACTGGCGGCACTGCTGTCACGGACCACCATCGCGGGCGACGTCGCCTCCGTCGTGTCACGCACCATCCCGATCGATGCAGTCCGGGTGTTGGAGCCGCCGATCGTCCGCGTGCCGCCCGTCATGCGCCCAGGCCTGACGCCGCCACCCCGCATTTCCCCGGTACCATCGCGACCCACGACTCCGGCCGCGCCACCTGCAGCAGTCGAGGAAGCACCGCAGTTCCGTGTCTTCCGTCGCGAGTCGCCGCTATCGGCGGCTGCGGTCACGGCAACGGTGCCCGACTGGGCACGTGGTGCCGCGGTCGCCGAGACGGTGGGGCCGCTGCGCGCCGATGATGGTCGCGTATTCTGGTACGATTTCTACCGGATCGTACGCCTGATCCCCGTCTACTTCGCGGGCGATGCACAGCCGGCCTTCCTGTTCAACCTGCGTGAACGTCGCTTTGGGCTGGCCGAGGCCATCGACATCGACCAGGTGCTCGGTTTCTTCCGCCAGCGCAGCTACAGACTCGAGAAGGGCAGCGTGTGGATCCGCGCCAACCTGCTTGCACCGGCTGCGCCCGCAGGGAGCTTCATCGGGATGACGGTACGCGGCGGCACGGTGACCGTCGTGCCGCAGGTCACGGTGCAGAACGGGCGCCTCACCATCGCCGCTGGCGGTCAGTGCGCCATTCACCTGGATCTCGTCGCGCCGGCGGCGCCGCCCTTCGCTGGTGGCGCAACGGGCACGGATGCCGCCGACGCCACGCTGTCGCTGTCCGCCACGTTCGGCCTGCGGCTCATGGCCGGAGCCGGCACGGTGACGGCGCTCGCACCGGCCAGCTGGTCGCTTTACGGGCAGTCCATCGAGTTCGCGCGGCGCGATGCCTCGGTGCCAACCTTCGAACTGGCGCTGAACGCGGTGGTGGTACCGTACGCCGCCTCCGTGGCGCGGCTGACGATCGGTGGCGTGAAATCACCCTTTGCCACGCCCGCTGGCAACGCCGACATTGCACGTGCGGGCTGGTCGCTGCCGGTGGCGATGATCGATGTCGCGAAGCCCACCGCTGCGGCGGGCATCGGTGGCCTGGTGGTGCAGACAACACGTGGGCTGACCATTGCATGGCGCGGTCTCCGTGACGGACCGCTCAGCCTGCGATCGCCATGGGTCGCGCTGGCGCCGGGCCTGGTGCTGATCTCGGATGCGGCGGCAGAGGCGGACCGCGCCACACAGCGGCTCCGGCTCTGGCAGGCGTCCGCGCCGCCGGGTCGATCGACGGTAGACCTTCGCTTCGCGCGTCCCGGGCCGCTCACGTATCTCGCGTCCAGCGTGGGGTCTGAAGTGCTCTTCGCACGAAGCGACACCAGCGCGCACATCGATCGGCCGGTGGACGTGACGGGCACGGCCTTCGCCATCAACACGCTGCGGTCGCAGCTCACGCTGTCGTACACGGATGCGCTGCGGCTGGTGTTCGTACACGACGACGACCTGCTTGCGGATGCGCTGTCGACCGACGCCGGCTGGCGCATCGAACGTGGACAGCCGGTGGCCCTGGCCATCCGCAACGCGCTGTTCACCGTCACACCCGTCAGCAGCCTGCTGCTCTTCGCCGCGCTGCGCGACGACGAGATGATTGCGCGCGGCACGCTGATGCTGGGCTTCGGCATGTACACGCTGCTGCCGACGCTGCCTGACCCGTACGCGGCGAATGTGCGCCAGCTGCGCACTGGCCGCGGCCGCGACATGCGCCCCGGGCAGCTGCTCGTCGCCTCGGTGACGTGGACGAAATCCGCAGAGTCCGACGAGGCGAGCGACGCAGTGACGACGAACTTCGCATTCGCGCCGATTGGAACGCAGGCCGACAGCATCATTGCATGGACGCTCGCCGCCGATGCGTCGAAGCGCGCCGGCCAGCTGCAGCTCGCGCCGGACACATTCAACGGTACGACGGTCGCCGACACGCCGGGCATATTCTCCCGGCAGCCGTCGGCAAGCGCGATCTGGGACACGCTCTTCGCGCGCTTCGGCGAGGAGAATTTCTCGCTGCTGGATGTATCGAGTAACGCGGACCAGATGGGCGTGAGCTTTGCGTTCTTCGATCCGCAGCGTCTGGCTGCGGAGCAGCGCGCCGGCAACGCGTCGCCATTCGATCTCGTGTTTGCGGGTGGGCCCGCTGCGCCACCGCAGCCGCTCGAGATTCGCGACATGGATCTCGCAGCACAGAACCGATTCGTTCGCGTATTCACGGTGCCGCAGGTGAGCTGGGAGCCGATCACGAACCTGACGGCCCCACAGCGCGCCGGTGATCCACCGAAGCAGGTATTGCTGTCACCGAACGATGGTGGACCCACGCGACTGCTCAGCAACGACGTGACCGTGGTGCCCATTGCGCCGATTCCGGTGACGGACCAGATCGTGGGCGGCTTCGCGGACCGGCCGAACACATTCACCGGCGCACTCTTCACGTTGCCGCACGGCATGCGCGCGTTCGCCGAGTTCACGCACGACAACCGGATCTCGCCATCGCTGCGGGGGACCACGATCGGCTTCAACCGACCGGAGTTCGAGTCCGGCGCGTTGCAGGGTGGCATTCAGGTACGTGCCGATGCGCCATTGCAAGCCAACGAGGACGCGTTGTTCCGCGGCTGCACGGTGCAGACCGAAAATCTGCACACCGCCAGCGGTCTGGCCACGAATACCGGCACGCTTGGCTACAGCGTGGGCAGGATTTTCAACGGGGAGTTCTTTCTCGATGGGGCCACGCGAGTACGCAACCGCGGCGTGCCCGTCACGCGCATCGACTTTTCGGGGTACGGCGCAAGCCTCTTCAGCCACTGGCAGGCGCCCAACGCCGCCATCGCGTCCACCAGCCAGGCGCGTTTCGACGTGTTCGTGGGCCGCACGGCGCACGAGGTCATTCAGGTGCGCACGCTGCTGTATCCGTGGGGAATCCGCGTGGTGCGCACCATCACCATGTTCCGCGCATCGAGCGGCTACACGTACCGCTTCGACACCGGCTGGCAGCCGGAATCCGACGGCATCTTCGACTTCGCGTACACGGTGTTCCGGTACGACGACGCAGCGGTGCCACGCACACCGGTACGAGTCGAGAGTCCGTACGAAATCCATCCCGGTGTGGTGCGCGGCGTGTTCAACATCTGCAACATCACCGAGACCGATGATGTCGCGGGCTTCACCACGACGATGACCAGGCAGAATGGCGAGACGTACATCGACCAGGACAACCTGCAACGGAAGGTCGATGCAGGAACGCCGGCGGAGGAGCGCTCGCCGCAGGTGGAGTTGGTGCCCGTCTGGTTCGATGGCGACTTCATGCTGGACGGTGTCACCGCCGGCGCCACCGGTGGGCGCATCCCGTCGAAGAAAATCCTGGGCTTCGTGCAGCTCGCGCCACGCGGCGAGCCGCTCACGGCCGCTGTATTTCGCGACCTGCTGAAGCAGAACATGGGTTCGATCGGCGGCGCCGTGGCGTGCGAAATAGACGTCGCCATGAGCGGCCAGAAGCTGCGCGCGAGTCGCGTGGATGTGAGCCCGTCGGTGAAGGATGACGGCACGTCACCGAGCTTCGTCGTCGCGGCACGCGGTGCGGTGGTGCTGCCGACCGGCGGCGCATGGAGCATGGTGCGGCACGAGCAGGGCACGGGCGAGATCTCGCGACTCGATCCGGGTGCCACGGTGCCCCTGATCCGCCGCGGACGACTGCTCAACGCGGCGGCGCACCAGACGGATGCGGGCGCTGCCGACGAGTTCCGCCTGGCCAACCCGATCGAGCTGGTACGCGCCGCCCTGCCCGAAACGCGGCACTTCGGCATCCTGCAGACCACGGGTACGCAGAAGGTGCTGTTCCGGTTGCCGGCATTCCGCCAGAACCTGAAGGAGCTGCGCAGCGCACCACCGGATTTCGTGGATGCGTACCGGTTGATCAACACGAAGGGCATCTTCCCCAACGTGCAGGATGCAGTACCGCTGCTGCTGGGCGGCTTCAAAACAAAGATCATCGAGGAAGGCTACAAGCTGATCGACGAGGCGAACCCGGCGAAGCTGTTCACGCAGCTGATGCCCGAAGGACCGCTGAAGCTGGTGAACGAGTCGTACCTCAAGATCTACATCGACTACAAGTTCGCTGCGCATCCGGCGAGCAACGCGGTGCCTGGGCCCAGCGTGTTGACGTTCAGCCTCGATTCGGCAAGCGCCGTCGGCGAGAAGTGGCTGTCGGCGGTGGGCAACATCGGCATGGTCGTGGATCTCGGGCCGATCAAGCGCCTGGTGACCATCAAGGGCGGCTTCGACGCGAAGCATGGCAGCGAGCCAGGCTTCCGGAACCCGGAGCTGGTGTTCGCCGACGAGTTGAAGCCGGTGATCGACATCCTCACGCTGCTCTCCGAGCTGCAGGGTGGCGACTACGCCGCGGCGATGGCAAAGGGCCTGGACGTGGCCATGAGCAACTCAGCCGACAGCTGGAATTATTCCTTTCACGCGAAGAAGGAATTTCCGCTCGTGCAATTCCCCCCCGGCGAGGCGTATCACGCGCCGCAGGTGCCGCTCAAGCTGCAGGCGCGCATGGCGGTGGGCTGCTACTTCAACGAGTCGCTGACGCCAACGACCGATGTGAAGCAGCTCCTGCCGACGGCGGGTGCGTTCCTGGAATTCGGCGGCAGCCTGAGCGTGATGTGCGTGAGCGTGGGCGCGGCGACGGTGTACGCGGTGGGCTCGGTGGACCTGCGTATTTCCGGGGACACGAAGACCGGTCCCGGATTGATGATGAAGTTCGGCTTCGGGGCGGAAATCACGGCCGGCATGCCGGTGGTCGGCAACGTCTCGCTGCTGTTCATGGTCGGCATCGAGATCTCGATGGATCTCGCCGAGGTGCGCGTCACCGCCTTCCTGCTCTTCCGCGGTCGTGCGGAGCTGCTGGGTGGCATCGTCTGCATCCAGACCCAGATCGAGGCCAAGGGCACGTACAACAAGGGCCTCGCGAAGTCGGCGCCGACGATGATGACTGCGCAGGTCACGTTCGCCGTCGATGTCAGCATCTTCCTCGTCATCAACCTGCACTTCTCGACCAGCTGGCAGGAGCAGCGCCAGATCGCATGACACACATCGAGCCACGCCTTGCGCTGTTGACCTTCCCGCAGCGGTACGACGGGACCACGCTGCATCTTCGCTTTCTCGTGGTACCGCGACTTGGTGCCGGCTGGAGCGGCAACCCGCTGGCGCCGCTGCTGGCCGGCTTCCCGAATCCCGCCGACACCGCCGCCGCGTTTGCGGATGCAAACCTGCAGTTCGAGGCACGCATCATCAGCGGGCTGGATGCCTTCCCGACCAGCGGCGCCACCAGTACCCCGTTTGCGCTGCCAGAGGCAAGTGGTGTCGTTGCAACGTCGCGCCCGCTGTTCGAGTCGCTGGTCGCACCGCTGCCGGGACGCTTCGATGTGTCGCCGGCGCCGCCGCGACTCGCACCGGCGCCAGCGCCGCGCTACGGCATCAGCAAGTACCTGCCGGTGTCGTATCGCACGTCGTTCGTGTTCACCGGTCCCACGGCACCCGGCGCCCTGATCGATGACAGCTATCACTGCGCGATGCGCGACCGCACGACGCCGAACCCGCTGTTCCAGCAGTCACCGGACACGGTGAGTTGGGGGCAGGTGTACGCCTTCTGCCTACGGCAGCCGCGCCTTGCCATGCGCCTCGGGTTGGTGCGCGAGGCATCGTTCGCGATCGACGACGCACTGCTCGTGAATGGCGGGTATGTCTACGTCTCGCTCGCTGACGACAGCGCGTACGCCGCGCAGGTCGGCGCGCAGTTCACGTTCATCTCGCACTACGCTGCGCGCATCCCGACGCTTGCGCCGGGCGTGTCGCGACAGCTGTTCGCGGCGGTGCAGTTCCCCGTGCTGTTCGACGATCCTGAGGTGCCCGGCCCCCCAGCGGCCGCTGGTGCGTGGGACCGCATCTTCGTCGAGGCGGCCGAGTACGACGACGGCTTCGCGAAGATCGTGCATGGCACGCAGCCCGTCAGCCAGAACCTGCTGGTCGAGGAAGCGGATGAGCAGCCGCCGGTCCATGACATCGGCATCCGGATCGGCTGGGATGATGAGCAGATGCTGACGTGGCAGAATCGCCAGATGGTGCCCGGTGCGGCCATTCCGCCCGTCGCCGGCGTCGCGCAGCGCATCGATGCACCGATGGGTGTGTTCGGCTATCGCATCGATGCGCGTGCGAACGATGCGGAGCCGTGGCGTTCACTGGTGCGTGTGCGTCCGCGCGCACCCGTCATGCTGGACGACACACGCATCGATGCCGACGACGATACCGTGCCGGGCATGGAGCTCGCCGTGGAGGTGCACCCGATGCAGCTGGACGGCAACCAGGCCACCGGCCGGTTCTGGCTGCCCGCGTACATGTCACAGTGGAACGGTCATTCGCTGGTGCTGCCTGATGACGATGCAGCCGCACTGTATCACACGGAGGCGGCAGGCAGCCCGCTTGGCCGGCAGTACGAAGCGAAGGGACTCGACGACATCCCGCTTCGCTACGGCAACTCG